>JAGBSL010000049.1 GCA_017631875.1 Bacteroidales bacterium
CTTTCAGGCCGCACCCTCGACGAGGTAAAGGAAGGCACACGCGACCTTGACGGACAGCAGGACAAGAGGGCTTCATACGACTTCGCCCTCTGGAAGAAGGCATCGCCGGAGCACATCATGCGCTGGCCATCACCATGGAGCGACGGCTTCCCAGGCTGGCACCTCGAGTGCTCGGCCATGAGCGAGAAGTACCTCGGCAAGGAGTTCGACATCCACGGTGGCGGTATGGACCTCCTCTTCCCACACCACGAGTGCGAAATTGCGCAGAACACAGCGTCGCGCGGATGCAGCGGTGTGAAGTACTGGATGCACAACAACATGATCACCATCGAGGGAAAGAAGATGGGTAAGTCGCTCGGAAACTTCATCACCCTTCCTGAGCTCTTCGCCGGAAAGCACGAGAAGCTCGCTCAGGCATATACTCCTATGACCGTACGCTTCTTCATCCTCCAGGCACACTACCGCGGAACACTCGACTTCAGCAATGAGGCACTGCAGGCAGCGGAGAAGGGCCTGAAGAGGATCATGCAGGCAGGAAAGGACCTCAAGGCACTCGCTGGCGCCGCTGGCGTGCAGTCGGCACCGGCGCTTGCTTACGGCGAGTTCGTTTCCGCAGTTGCCCCTGCTGTAATAGAGGCGTCAAACGCTGAGGTCAAGGCTCTTGTAGAAGGCGTCTACGAGGCTCTCTGCGACGACCTCAACACTCCTATCGCACTCTCGCATGTATTCGACGCAGTGCGCATCATCAACACTGTGAAGGACAAGAAGATGACTCTCACCACTGCCGACTACAAGGCACTTGTAGACCTCTTCGACAATGTGGTTTACGGCGTGCTCGGTCTTCGCGACGAGGAGGCATCTGAGGGCGGTAAGGCAGTAAAGACCATCGACGGTCTCGTGAACATGGTTCTCGAGCAGAGAAAGGCAGCCAAGGCGGCTAAGGATTGGACAACAAGCGACAGGATCCGCGACGACCTCAAGGCTCTCGGCATCCAGATCAAGGACGGCAAGGACGGAACTGAGTGGACTTTGGAATAATGAAATTCATAGGAAACATAATTTGGATCGTACTGGGCGGATTCATCATCAGCCTGTACTACGCACTTGTGGGACTGCTGTTCTGCATCAGCATCATCGGCATTCCGTTTGGAGTGCAGCTCTTGAAAATGGCTGGATTTGCACTATGGCCTTTCGGTCGCGAAGTCGTGCCCGGCAGCAATGATGGAGGATGCCTGTCACTGATCATGAACGTCATCTGGATCGTGTGCGGAGGCATTGAGATTGCAGCGATGCACTTATGCCTGGGTATCGGATTCTGTGTAACCATCATCGGCATTCCGTTCGGCCTGCAGCACTTCAAGATGGCCCTCCTGGCACTCGTGCCGTTTGGCAAAGAGATTATATAGCTATATGTATAAGTTTATATCATGGAATGTGAACGGGCTTCGCGCGGTGTGCGGGAAGGGGTTCGCGGATATCTTTACTGAACTGGACGCCGACTTCTTCTGTCTGCAGGAGACCAAGATGCAGGCGGGACAGCTGGATCTGGAGTTCCCTGGCTATAGGTCATATTGGAACTATGCTGACAAGAAGGGTTACTCCGGAACTGCTATCTATACAAAGCACGAACCTGTGTCTGTAAGTTATGGCATCGGCCTCGATGAGCACGACCATGAGGGACGAGTGATTACAATGGAAATGGAGGACTTCTTCCTGGTGTGCGTATATACTCCGAACTCGCAGGACGAGCTCCGAAGATTGGACTACAGAATGCAGTGGGAGGATGACTTCAGGGCATATCTGAAGGGACTGGAGGCATCAGGAAAGGGAGTGATCGTGTGCGGCGACCTCAATGTGGCGCACAAGGAGATAGACCTGAAGAATCCTAAGACCAACCGGCGCAATGCAGGTTTCACTGACGAGGAGCGCGGTAAGTTCACCAATCTGCTTGAAGCAGGGTTCATCGACACATTCAGATATTTCTACCCGGACCAGACAGACATATATTCATGGTGGTCATACCGCTTCCAGGCCCGTCAAAAGAATGCAGGCTGGCGTATCGACTACTTTGTCGCAAGCGAGAGTCTGCGAGACAGACTGATCGGGGCTAAAATACACACAGAGATCTTCGGTTCAGACCACTGCCCGGTGGAACTGACACTGAAATAAACTTATTTGTTGTCCGTAAAATCGGCCTTTTTACGGACAAGTGAGACATAAAGATGACAATCGTCCGTAAAATCAATGGTTTTACGGACGATTCTGATTTTCTGGCAGGCAGATTTCTAATAATTATGCTGTGACAGCCAGGCGAGGGCGTATGAGCATGTGGCCTTGCATCGGAGACCGTTAAGGTCTGCAAACCTGTATGCCTCACGTACCAGTTCTGAGGCGATGCCGCGTCCCTTTATCGCTTTGGGCACAAATGTGTGGGTAACAACCAAGGCTCCTTCACTGATTACATAATCTACATGTGCTTCATGTCCGTCCACTGTGGTAGTGAAGCGGCGCTCCTTGGGGAGATGGGTGATCTGAGGTTTCATATTGTCTTGTTCGTTTGCTGATGCGCATTTCAAAACAAGTGCCAATGAGTGTGTGGAACAACCCTCGGAAGACTACTTCCTTATAGCCTCGGAAGCATATGAACCCAAGCCAAAAAGGATCTGGGTGATCGCCTGGGATGTATGAGACAATGTCGCATAGACCACGCCTAGCTCGACAGGGACGCCATACATGACCGAAAGCGCCATGCTTATGATGAAATGGAATGCGCCTATGCCGCCAGGCACAGGAACTGCAAATCCGAGACCGCCTACAAGTGACAGGAAGAGCGCATCTATGAGATCGAGATCATCAAGGAATGGAGCGGCCCACACGGTCGACGCCGCCATGAACCAGTAGGTCATCCAGATCAACGCCGTATATGCGAAGAAGAGCCACTTGCGTTTCATATGGAGGCAGCTGGCGAAGCCTTGTCCGATGCCACGCACGAC
>JAGBSL010000013.1 GCA_017631875.1 Bacteroidales bacterium
GGAGGCTGCTCGGTCAAAAGGTCCGGCGAAAAAGCGCGCGAAGGTAGTCATTATTTCCCAAAATGAGAAATAAAGACTACCTATTCTACTATTTTTCAATGAATGAGATTGCGAAGCCGCCGCCGCGGGCCATTGTCATCGAGAGAACGTCGTCTGCGGTTACGTCCTGCTTCCAGATCTTGTATGCCTGTGGGTTCTCCTTGTAGTCGGCATCCTCAGCGTCAGCGTAGATTGTTGCCTCGTATGTCTTGCCTGGCTCAAGGAAGTTCATCGGAACCTCAAGAGTGCGCTTCTGGTCGTCGGTCACACCACCGCAGAACCACTGGCCGTTCTTCTTGCCCTGACGTGCGATGACCACGTACTCACCTGGCTCAGCAAGGAGGTACTTGGACTGGATCCAGTCGATGTCCACGTCCTTGATGAACTGGAACGCATCCATGAACTGAGCGTAGTGCTCAGGGAGGTCAGCAGCCATCTGGAGAGGAGAGTAAAGTGTCACGTAGAGTGCGAGCTGGTTTGCGATAGTAGCATTCACCCATGAGTTGTTTCTGCCCTCAGTCACAGCTGCGAGGTCCATGAAGAAGATACCTGGAGTATAGTCCATAGGACCGCCGTTGAGACGTGTGAACGGAAGGATTGTCACATGGTGAGGCATTGTACCGCCGAACGCCTGGTACTCTGTACCGCGGGCAGCCTCAGCACCGATGAGGTTAGGGTATGTACGGCAGAGACCGGTAGGGCGTACCATCTCGTGGCCGTTGAGCATTACCTCGTGCTCCGCTGCCTTCTTCACTACATGCATATAGTGATTGATCATCATCTGGCTGTAGTGGTGCTCGCCCGGAGTCACGATGTCACCTACATAACCGCTCTTGATAGAGTTGTAGCCGTACTTGTCCATGAGTTCAAGGGCAGCATCGAGGTGACGCTCGTAGTTACGAACCGATGATGAAGTCTCGTGGTGCATCATAAGGCGCACGCCCTTTGAGTGTGCATACTCGTTGAGTGCAGCGATGTCGAAGTCAGGATATGGAGTCACGAAGTCGAACACATAGTCCTTGTTGCAGTTAGCCCAGTCCTCCCATCCTTCGTTCCAGCCCTCTACGAGGACCTGGTCGAAGCCATGCTCGGCTGCGAAGTCGATATAGCGGCGAACCTTCTCGTTGTTTGCAGAGTGGCGGCCGTTAGGAGTAGCTGAAGCGTAGTCGGTAACGCCGAGCTGTACTGAAGCGAAGTCGTCAGTGTAGTTCCATGAACCCTTGCCTGTGATCATCTCCCACCATACACCGATGTACTTTACAGGCTTGATCCAGTCTGTGTTCTCAAGAGCGCAAGGCTCGTTGAGGTTGAGGATCATGCGGGAAGCGAGCTGCGCAGTTGCGCTCGGAGCAACCTGGATTGTTCTCCAAGGAGTGTTGCAAGGAGTCTGCATGCGGCCCTTCCAGCCCTGTGCGTCAGGGGTAAGGTGTGACACGAATGTCATTGTCTTAGGGTCAAGCTCAAGGTGCATACATGGATAGTCGAGAAGTGCAGCCTCGTGGATGTTGATGTAAAGACCGCTGTCTGTACGCATCTGGAGAGATGTCTGGACACCGTTTACAGAGTATGGAGTCTGAGAGTCATTTCCGCAGATAGCCTGAGGCATCTTCTCTGCGATCTCAGAGAGACGTGACTCTGTGAAGTTGTACTCCTGAGTGTCATAATCTCCTGGAAGCCACCATGCTGTGTGGTCACCCGCCATCGCGAACTGAGTCATCTCCTCCTTGATCACGAAGTAGCTGAGGTTCTTCTGGTAAGGGAACTCATAGCGGAAACCGAGACCATCGTTGAAGAGGCGGAAACGGATCGCCATCTTCCTGTCTGTAGACTTCTGAACGAGGTTCACGAGAAGCTCGTTGTAGTTGTTGCGGATCTGTGTCTCCTCACCCCATACCGGCTCCCAAGTCTCGTCGAATGAGCTTGTCTCCACGCTCTCGACAGAGAATCCGTCATAGAATGAGTTTGATGGCTGGCGGTCCTCCTTTGAGATAGTACCGTCTGCGTTGTATACGAGCTTCTGTGCCTTGAGCACTCCACGGAGCTCGAAGCCGAGGTCAGAAGGAAGGATAACCTTCTGGTCACCGTAGCTGAGTGCGTACTGAGGAGTGCCGTCAGCTGTAAGCTGGAAGGTCATCTCCATGTTGCCGTCCGGAGACGTCATGGTCTGGACATCTGTCACAGGACCGTTCTTTGGTGCGCAGGCGAACACGATGGCCGCTGCTGCGATTGCTGATAGGATTCTTTTCATTATAGTGTTATTTATATTTCATTTATCAGATCCCCTACTTTCTGTACTCTACCACAAGGGCAGTCTTAGGAGCCACGACTGTAGCGTCAGATACCTCGAAAGGCTCGCCTGTGAGCACATCGACTCCGCCGGTCAGGCCGTCTGTGATCTCCGAGTAGTATGACCACGGAACATTCACCGCCTCAAGGTTGTTGTTGATATATACGAAAACAACAGCGTCGTCATTATATCGGAAATACGCATAAGTATTGTCACGTGTCATGAAGTGCACGGTCTTGCCGTTGTGGATCACGTCAGCGGTCTTTCTCCACTGGAAGAGTCTGCTCACATAGTTGAAGAGGTCAGCTGCCTGGCCCTTCTCTACTGCGATTCCGTCAGTGTTATGTGTCTGAGCCTGACGTCCTTCGTCTGTGAAGAGGTCGACAGGATCGCCCTCCCATCCGCCCGGGAAGTCAACGCGGAGACCTGGGTGGTCACCGATGTTGTCCGGAGTTGCAGACACGAACATGAGCTCGTCACCTGCGAAGATCTGAGGGATACCGCGCATTGTAGCCATCATGGTCATCGCGAGCTTGAGGGCACGCGGATCCTTGCGTACGCAGTCGCCGATGCGGGCTGTGTCGTGGTTGCCAGGGAAGATGAGCATCTTCGAGAGATCGTGATATACGAAGTCATGCGAAAGGATGTCGTATACCTTGCTCATGCCGGCGCCCCATCCGCCGTAGTCCTCGTCAAGGGCATCACGCAGCGCATCGTGAAGCGGGAAGTCCATGATAGAAGGAAGGTGCGAGTCGAAGCCATCCTTGTTGGCGTTGCCGCCCTGCCAGTATGCGAGCTGAGGGATGGACGAAGTCCAGCACTCACCCACGATATTGAAGTTCGGATACTCGTTCATGATGGCCTTGCACCACTCTGCAGCCGGGTTCTTCTCGTTGTATGGGTATGTGTCCACGCGGAAGCCGTTGAGTCCCGAGTACTCGATCCACCATACGCCCCACTGGATGAAATACTGGAGCACGTATGGGTTGTCGAGGTTCATGTCGACCATTGTAGGCACGAACCAGCCGCTCTCCTGGATGTAGAGGTCCTTTGAAGAGGCGTTAGGGTCCATGTTGGTAGAGAATGCTACATTTGTTCCTGTGTATGTATCAAACTGATGAATCCAGTCCTGGAACGGAAGGTCCTCCATCCACCAGTGCACATAGCTGCAGTGGTTAGGGACGATGTCCATGATGATGCCCAGACTCTTCTCACGTGCCTTCTCCACAAGCTCCTTGTAAAGTTCGTTGGAACCGAAGCGTGAGTCGATGTGATAATAGTCCGAAGCAGCATAGCCGTGGTATGAGCCGCGAGGGTCGTTGTCCTCAAGGAACGGAGTTGTCCAGATGTATGTCGCACCGAGCTCGCTGATGTAGTCGAGATGGTCGATGACTCCCTGGATGTCACCGCCGTGACGGCCATGAGGATTGGCACGGTTGCCGTCCTCTGCTGTGTCGTCTGTTGAGTCGTTCGAAGCGTCGCCGTTGGCGAAGCGGTCAGGCATGATGAGGTAGATCATGTCCGCTGTCGTGAAGCTCTTGCGCTCTGCAGAGCCTTCAGCGCGGGCTGCGATCTCGTATGGATACTTGAATGACTGGCCGTCCTTCGAGAAGACGATGTAGTATGTGCCAGGGACTGCATTCGGAGCCACATTCACGTCTACGAAGAGGTAGTTAGGGCTCTCCGCCTTGTTGATCTTCTCTACAGATACGCCTTTGCCGCCTTCGATTGTGACGTCATATTCTGAGATGCCGGCACCCTGCACGAGAAGCTGGAGGTCGGTCTTCATGCCCACCCACCATGAGAGAGGTTCTACTCTTGTGACCTGCTCCGATGTCGCGTCAGCGACTGAGGCAGGGTCGAATGCGGGGCCCGAGCATGCTGCGAGGGCCACCGCTGCGAGTGCTATGATGATCTTCTTCATTACTCTGCTGTGATTTCGTATGACCATGGAGCCTTGAGCTCTACCTTGACTGTCACCTTGTTGTCAGGAAGGGTACGTGTGAACACGAGAACGCTGTCCTCAGCCGACACAACCTCGAACTTGCCGCCCTTGTCACCTGCTGCGAGTGCTGGGTTTGCGTGGCGGATGCTGATGAGTTCCTTGTAGAAGTCGGTGTACTCGTTCTCCTCCCAAGATGTCACAGGGTCGTGCTGGAAGAACTCGAATCTCTTGTTCCATCCGATCTCCTGACCTGTGTAGATGAGAGGCTGGCCGTTAGGAAGAGTGAATGTGAGCACTGCCATCACCTTTGCAGCATCACCCATTCTCTCGAACTCTGTACCTGCCCATGAGTTTTCGTCGTGGTTCGATGTGAACATGAGACGGAATGCGTCAGATGGCTGTCTCTCTGCGTCCTTTGCGATGTACTCGAGAAGCTCAGGGATATTCTTCTCACCGCGTGCGATAGCGTTCATCATGTGGTGGAGTTCCCATGAATATGAAGCATTGAAGTCAGAGAGGGAGTGAAGCTTTGGCTCCTCACCTTCTGCAAGCCAGTACATGTGCGGATAGTCTGCACGGAGGCCTGCGATGGTCTCCTGCCAGAACTCGAGCGGAACCTCGCATGCCATGTCGCAGCGGAATCCGTCGATGCCGCGCTCCATCCAGAAGCGGAGAGACTCCTGCATTCCCTTCCACACCTCAGGGTTCTCGTAGTTAAGGTTCGCTGTATCTGACCAGTCAGCTGTGAATGTTGTATTTCCTTCAGCATCACGCTCATACCACTCTGCAGGCTTGCCTGTCACCCACACAGCGTCCGGCGAAGTGTGGTTGGCTACCCAGTCGATGATCACGCGAAGACCGAGTCTGTGGGCCTCTGCTACAAAGTTGTCGAAGTCTGCGAGAGTACCGAACTCCGGGTTGATGTCGCAGTAGTTCTTTACAGCGTAATATGAACCGAGCTCACCTTTACGTCCTTCCACTCCGATCGGATAGATAGGCATGAGCCATACGATGTCCACTCCGAGCTCTGCAAGGCGTGGAAGCTGCTGCTGAGCGGCTGCGAATGTGCCTTCCGGTGTGTACTGGCGTACATTCATTTCGTATACTACTGAATTTTCAAGAGGCTGCTGCTGTGGCTTCTGTGCGCATGAGAGCACCATGAGGGCAGCGCAGATTGCAAAAAGTATTTTCTTCATGTTTATGTTGATTTATTCTTTGTTTCAGATCCCCGGTCAAGCCGGGGATGACGGATTACACTTCTGCGAGGATGGTTGCTGAGGTTGCTGAAGCGGAGATTGTCGAGCCTGAGTATGCATTGAGGCCGTCGGCATCCGCCTTGCCGTCCTTTGCGAGGACTGTGTAATTACCCTGCGGGATGTTTACCTTCACGTTCTTCTTAGAACCGTTGAGGAGCACTGTGAGCGACTTGGCGCTGTCGATGCCCTCGAGGCCGCTGATGCGGAATGCAACCACGCATGGGTCGTCAACTTCAATGAACTCGAGCTTCTCACGCACGAGGGCAGCATCGCCGAGGCAGAAGCCTGGGTGCGCATGGCGGATAGCGGCGAGACCTGCATAGTAGTCCACGAGGTCCTTGTACTGGGTCTTGTATGTCCAGTCGATTGCGTTGATAGAGTCAGGGCTGTTGTAGCTGTTCTTCACGCCCTGCTTGTGGCGGTAGAGTTCTTCACCTGTGAAGATGAAAGGAATTCCCTGTGATGTGTATACTGCTGTCTGAGCAAGCTTCACCATGGCGAGGCGCTCCTTCTCGGATGCCTTCGTAGCCTCCTCGAGACGGTCGCGCAGACAGTGGTCGTCGTGGCAGCTTACGTAGCTCACGTGCTGGAGAGGGCTGATAGTCCATGCCTCCACTGTCACCTGAGGGTGCTCGATACCGCCTACGATACCGAACTCCACGTTTGCCTTGTTACCTGCTACGCCGTCCATGAAACCGGCATTCTCGCAGCCGAGAGGGCCACGGACTGCGTCACGGATGTTGTCGCTGAACGCTCCGATCCTGTCGAGCATGTGCGTGTTGACCTTGAGGGCGATCTCCTCTGCAGGATATGCAGGAGCCTGTGCCGCCCAACCCTCACCGTAGATGACCACGTCAGGGTCGATGGCATGGAGGCGCTCGCTGATGAGATTCATGGTCTCGATGTCATGGATAGCCATGAGGTCGAAACGGAAGCCGTCGATATGGTACTCCTTCATCCACCACTCGAGAGACTCGAGCATGTACTTGCGGAACATAGCCTGCTCCGACGCTGTCTCATTGCCGCAGCCTGAGCCGTCGAAGAAGGTTCCGTCCTCGCGCATGCGGTAGAAGTAACCCGGCATTGTGCGCTCGAAACCTGTCTTTGAAGCGTCCGTAGTGTGGTTGTATACCACGTCGAGGATCACGCGGAAGCCGGCGTTGTGGAGAGCCTGGATCATCTGCTTGAACTCCTTGATACGGGTTACAGGGTTGAACGGATCGGTAGAATATGAACCCTCTACAGCGTTGTAGTTGTATGGATCGTATCCCCAGTTGTACTGGTTGTTCTCGAGGTGAGCCTCATCCACTGTGATGAAGTCAGTCGACGGAAGGAGCTGCACGTATGTGATGCCGAGCTCCTTGAGGTGGTCGATACCTGTCGCGAGGCCGTCAGGGTTCTTTGTTCCCTCCTCTGTGAGGGCGAGATACTTACCCTTGTTGGTCACGCCTGAAGTCTGGTGGATAGAGAAATCCCTGTGGTGCATCTCGTAAACGATGATGTCGGATGGGGCGATCTTAGGACCCTTGTCCTCTGCCCATCCCTCTGGATTTGTCTCAGTCCAGTCAATCACTGCTCCACGGGTTCCGTTTACTCCGACTGCCTTTGCAGCGATGCCGGCAGTCTCCTCGAGCCACTGGCCGTTCTTCTGCACCTGGAATGTATAGAAAGCACCCTTGACGTCTTCCTTGACGGTCGCCTTCCACAGGCCATCCTTTCCGAGCTTCATGTCCACAGCCTTGAACGGAGTTTCCTCCTGTGCTGTGGTGTAGAGCTTGAGCTGAGCTGCCTCAGCATCCGGTGCCCATACTGCAAACTCTGTCTTGTCACCCATGTAGACACACTCCTCGAGCGTATCCTTCGGTACGTTGAGCGCGCTGTCAGTAGCGCAAGAGACCATTAAGGCCGCAGCCATTGTTCCCATCAGAAAATTCTTCATTGATATCATAATGTTTTGTGTTTCATTCGTAAAATTTGTCAAAAACACGACAATCGGTTTCTAACAAATCTTACGAATATACGCTTTTTCCCTTATATATTTTCAATATATAAACCCAATTGTTGAAACATTATGACGAACGGCCGGAATTCCATGATGAACCTTGAAATCAAGAAGCAATTATGAATCAGCTACTTACATTATCTCCTTGCCGCCAAAAGGGAGCAAGGAGATAACACAAAACACTGATATACAATCGTTTACCAAATACACTCTAGTAACCCGGGTTCTGGACAAGGGCCTTGTTGGTGGCGAGTTCGGTCGGAGGGAGCGGGAAGAGGCAGCGGTAGGCCGGGAAGGCCGCGCCGGCGTACGAGTCACCGCCCTTGTACGGCCAGAGGAGGTCGGCTGTGTGGTAGAGGCCGAAGCGGATGAGGTCGGTGCGGCGGTGGGCCTCCCAGAGGAGCTCGCGGGCGCGCTCGGCAAGGAGGAAATCCGGAGTGATTTCCGACGGCGGAGCGACCCCGGCGCGGGTGGAGGCGGTGAGGCCGGCCGGTGAGGCGGCAGTGGCAGCGGGAGCGGAGGTGGTGAGGCCGGCGCGGGTGGCGAGGGCATGGATGTATGGCTGTGCCTCATCCGGAACCCCAAGGTTCATGCACACCTCAGCGTAGATCAGGTATATCTCAGCCAGGCGGATCATCGGAAAGTCCACATTGGAGTTGCTCATCGTCGCTGACTGCGGAAGATATGACTGATTGGTCTCTCCCGATGGTATGTTATTGAATTTCAAGGATGTCCAACCGTTCATAAAGTTATAAAGAGCACCCTCCATGGACTCTGATCGGCCCTTGATGTAGAAGAGTTCTCCCCTCTTGTCGGCAGATTCGTACTCACCGGAAACATAGTCCTGTCCGCTGACGTCAAAGTATTTTGATACGAATTCATACGGAACGCGCAGGCCGGCCCAGCCGTTGACCTGGCCGTTCGGGCGAGATGAGTCTGTGATGTCCGTCGAGGCCATCGAGGCGCTTAGGATGTAGGTCGTGCCGCCGTATGAATTGATGTTATTGTTATCATAGTCTACAGCCCAGAGGAACTCTCCGCGGGCCGATGCATTCTGGCCGTTATCGCCTCGGAAGAGGTCTGCGTATGAAGGGCAGAGCTGATAGCCCATAGTAAATATATCTTCACACAAAGCCTTGGCTTCCAAAGACATGTCTACACCAGTATAGACTTTGGAATTCAGGTACATGCGGGCCAGAAGTCCGGCAGCGGAACCCTTGTCGGCACGGGGATACAGTGCACGCGCCTCCATTATGGGACTATCGTCAGCCAGAAGGGCTTCAAGTTCACCGACACAATAGTCGAATATCTGTGCACGAGGTGCCTGTGAAGGGAAATATGTGCCTCCGAAAGGTGAATTTTCAGTTGTGAAAGGCACATTTCCGAAGCAGTCCAGAGCGATCCAGTAGAGGTAGGCCCTGATGAACCGGGCCTCTGCACGGAAGGTCTGGATCTTTGCCGCAAGGTCGGCTGACACCCCACGTGATGCCAGTTTGTCAGGGGTGGTCTGGCGGAGGTATTCGTTCACGAAGGCCACGCCCTGGAGAGTGCGGACATAGACCGCATAGATGGCGTCGTTCTGGACTCCGGTCCATGTGTTCGTGTTAAGTGCGCGCACCCATGCGTCGTTTTCCCATGAGCATTTGGCTTCATCTGTGGTGGTCTCCTGGACTGACCAGAACGCACGGATCAGTTCCGATGCGCCGCCATCCATAGGCTGCATGTCCGTCAGGTCGTTGGTGACGAACTGGAAGTACAGGCGCGTCAGGCCTGCAAGATATGCCTCCTCGGAGTCGCCGTAGACGTATTCGGATATCGGCTCCGTCTTGTCAAGCGGCAGGGTGTCAAGATCCTGCACGCAGGAGGTCAGGAGTGCGGCCAGTGCCGCTGTGTATATTATCTTTTTCATATTATTTCATTTTTATTGTTACAGATTGCCACGTCGCCCTTCGGACTCCTCGCAATGACGTGAGGCTCGTTACCTTTTCCGGACACGACGCAAAGTTTTTGGACAATTTCCCTGCGTCGCAGCAGGGTTTCAGCTCTTTGTAAGAGGTTTCCGGACACGACGCAAAGTTTTTGGACAATTTCTCTGCGTCGCGGCTGGGTTTCAGCTCTTTGTAGGAGGTTTCCGGACACGACGCAAAGTTTTCGGGGGATTTTCCTGCGTCGTGGCAATCGGGATCATCTACAAACAGTTTTAGTGAAGGTTTCACTGCCGAGGTTCACTATAACCACTCTTTCTTCCAGATACATGGTCGGTTTTCCGAGATTCTAGTGAAGGTCTGACTGCCGAGGTTCACTAGAACCACTCTTTCTTCCAGATACATGGTCGGTTTTCCGGGGTTCTAGTGAATACCTGACGGCAAAGGTTCACTAGAACTGTCAGAACTTCACGTTCAACCTCAACGAGTAGGTGCGGGAGCGGGGCCACATGGCGTTGTCGATGCCGTTTTCGGAAGTGGTTTCCGGGTCAGGGCCGCTGTAGCCGGTCAGGATGAAGACATTCTGCATGCTGGCGGCAAGGCGTATTGTCGTGCCCCACCGTCCGACATCCCGGAAGGTGTATCCGGCATTGAGGTCATCCAGACGGAAGAAGGAACCGTTCTCCAGGAAGTAATCCGAGTACCACTGCTGGGCGCTGTTCGGCTCCACGAACCCCGTGGTCTTCACCAGCTTGGCCTGGTTCGGAAGGGCTCCGGAGTTAAGGTCAAGACTGGCTGTGGAGTTGGCCGAAGCGAAGTCGTTGAATATCCATGTTCCGGCTGATCCATGACCGTTGAGACCGAAGTCCCAGTTGCCGTACGACACCTTCACATTGAGTCCATAATAGAACTTCGGAGCCGGGCTCTTTCCCGTCATGTACCTATCTCCATCCGTGATCACACCGTCATCATCCAGGTCCTCGAACTGGTTCTGCAACGGCCTGCCGTCTGCATCATACTTCTGCTTATATGTAAAGTATGTGTATGGAGCATAACCTACCATCTGGCGGGACAGGTATCCGCCCGTTCCCTTGGAAATGGTTCCGGTCTCTATGTAGTAGTTATCATCCTCAGTGACATTGAGTTGAGTAAACTTCGTATCCTGAAATGTGCCATTGAATCCTATCTGCACGCTCCATGGGCCCGTCTGCACCGGAATTCCGGTGACAGAGAATTCCAGTCCCTTGTTGCGGATGGATCCGACGTTCGTCATGAGTCTGTTTCCGAAATTCGAGCCCATAGGCACCTGGACGGAGTTGAGAAGGTCCTTGGTATCGCGAAGATATGCGTCAATGCTTCCGCTCAGCCTATTGTCAAAGAATCCATAATCGAGACCGACATTATATGTGGTCGTGGTCTCCCACCTGATCAGAGGGTCATACGCCTGCGGGGTGAGCATGTTCATAAAGTTCTCATCACCCATGTTATACATGTAGGATGGGTTGTTCGACATGACGTAGCGGGCCATATGGACATAATCCCCTATCCCGTCCTGCTGGCCGGTCTGACCGACGGAGAGCCTGAGTTTCAAGGCGGTGACAGCCTTGACATCCTTAAGGAAAGGCTCATGAGCGATGTTCCATGCAAAGGCGCCAGATGGGAAAAATCCCCATCTGTGCGCCGACGCGAACTTGCTGGAGCCGTCCCCGCGAGCTGTGAACGTGAAGACATATCTGGAATCAATCGAGTAGTTCACACGTCCGTAGAACGACACCAGGAAGTTCTCGTTCCTATACATCAGGTACCTTGAATCCAGGGTCTCGCCAGGATTCAGGTTCGGTTTGTGAGTGACATTGAAATAGTTGATGCTGCGGTTTGCCGCGTAATTGTTCTGCCATGAATATCCGGCTACAGCATCCACACTATGGATACCCCATGTGTCCTTGAAGGCAGCATAGGCCTCAAAGGTCTGGCTGCGGCTGAGGTTATAGCCTCGGTTATACCTTCCGACACCGAGGTTTGCAGTGTCGGTATAGGCCTGGAATGAGCCCGGAGTCACGCCGTTGTATGAATCCGTAACCGTGATATCCAGTCCGGCGCTGACATTGAAACTGAGTGCCTCAAATCCATGAACCTTGTAATCCACCGCCGCACGACCGATGAAACGCGCCGATCGGGCGTCGCTCAGATTATCATAAAGCATAGACAGAGGGCTCGGACCGACCAGAACGTTCGGAGCGAACAGATTGCCGCGGCCATTTCCATAATTCCAGAATCCGTTCGTTGTCGAGTAGTCTATCGTACCGTCAGCATTACGCCAGTACGGGTCCTGCGTCGGATTGAAGAAGGCCGCCTTACCGACCGTTCCGCCGTCAGAATAGTCCTGATATGAGTACACACCCTTGGCATTGAGGTCAAAGCTGAGATGTTTATCGAAAAAGTCCGGAGACAACGTTACATCGATCGTTCCTCTGTCATATCTGGCCTCCTTCAGGGTTCCCTGCTGGCCCAGATACGCAATTGAGGCCCTGTACGGCATCCTGCTGCGTACATTTCCCGACACGCTGACGCTATGGTCGGTCGCCACGGCCGGCCTAAACACCATGTCCTGCCAGTCAGTCAGCTGATTGCCCTTCAGCTGCGCGATTCTATCTCCCGTCGGAGTGCCGGCAGGATACACCTGCGCATAAAAGTCCACTAGCTCAGACGGCGACATGACCGGCACCTTGCCGGCAATATGCTGCAGGCTCACCGAACCCGAATATGTAACCTTCGGCTTGGCGCCGTAGCCCTTCCTGGTGGTGATTATGATCACACCATTAGATGCTCGCGAGCCATAGATTGCCGCTGCCGAAGCATCCTTGAGTATTGTAAATGATTCTATATCATCGGGATTGAGCAGGTCCAAGGGATTTGACATTGCCCCACCCGCACCCTGTGCTATCGGGACCCCATCGATGACGATCAATGGGTCATTGGAGGCATTCAATGAAGCCGAACCTCTGATCCTGATGCGCGAGCCCGAACCCGGTCCTCCGTCTCCCGGGGTCACAAGCAGGCCCGGAACCTTGCCCTTGAGCATGTCCTGGGTATTGACCACTGCTCCCCTGTTGAGATCTTCCGCCTTGAAGGCTATGATGGAACCGGTCAGGTCATCTTTCTTTACGGTTCCATATCCTATGACCACCACTTCGTCAATGAACTCTGCATCCTCCTGAAGAGTGATCGTCTCGGGAACTTGCGACGCACGGTAAGCCTGGGAAGCATATCCTATGCAACTTATCTCTACTTTTGCGTCAGGCCCGCTGACCCTCAGAGCGAAACTTCCGTCCAGATCCGTTGAAACTCCGTTTGATGTACCCTGCTCCACCACAGTGGCACCAATGACCGGCCCCACCTGGTCCACAACCCTTCCAGAGACGGCATATTCGTCCTGTGCAGACAAAGAGGCGCCAACCGCACATAACAGTACAACCAACGCCATCAATTTTCTAATCCTATCCATATAAGTCCGTTTTAATTTCTCTACGGACTCCGCTACGCAATCCTCATTCCAAACCCCACCTGCGCCCCAGAAAACGCAACTTGCTGAAACACAGCACAAAACAAAAAGTCCTTGCCGACAATGGGGAGCAAGGACTTTGCATAAGTGATTATGTAGCAGAGGCTTACGCCTCGCATGGTTATTTTGTCAGGAGGCGGAACTCGCCCTCTTTGAGGGTGATTGTTCCTGAGACTGTGCCGCCGTTGATCTGGTCGGTCCAGTTGCCTGAAGGTACGGTGTAGGTTGTCTGTCCCTTACCGAAGTTTCCGACTACGTGGAAGGTCTTGCCGTCTGCTGTACATGTGATCTTCTTGAGGTTGCCGGTCGGAGTCCATGTGAACGAAGCGTCGCTGTCGAAGAAGCGAGGGTTCTCGCGACGGAACTTCAGGAGTGCCGCATAAGTGTCATAGAGTGCCTTGCGGGCTGGAACCGCCATGTACTGCTCGGTCACAACCGGCTTCTCGCCTGTGCGGTCGTTGTAGTCGATGCTGTAGTCATATCCGATCTCACCGAACTGCCAGATCATCTTCGGACCAGGAACTGTGAGGAAGAACGCTGCGGAAGCACCTGCACGGCGCATTGCCACAGTGAAAGGATCCTCGGCAGCACCTCCGCCTGTACCAGGATTTACTGAAGGGTCAGCCGGACGCTGACCAGGGCTCATGAGCCATACCTTCTCAGCTGCAAGGCTGAAGTATATGTCATATGTACCTGCAGCAGGAACAGCCATATCCTGTGAGCCTGCACCGAGAGTCAGCTTGTACTCCTTGTTGAGAGGGAGCTTGTAACCCTTAGTTGAAGCACCGTAGTTGAATGAATCATTCCACATGCTGTTTCCACGGATCTTGAACATGTCGTCAGCCTTGAAGGCAACGTTCTTCGCGCTGAAGAATGCGCCGTCTGCACTTAGAGTGATATCCGGAGAACTGCCCCATGAAGTGAGCGTACCGCATATACCCCATGTAACCGAAGATGCATCAGCGCCTGCGCCGTAGCAGATACGTTCCTCATCGTGGCTCTCCATGTAGCTTACCCAGCCGCCGTAAAGGCCTGCTGTCCTCTCATATGAGCCTGAGAAGTCACCGCTTCCGCCGCCAACTGCCGAGCGGTAAGAACCGTTCATATTTCTCCAGAGCTTGATACCGTGCTCAGCGAGGACCTTCTCCTCTGACCAGTCAGCAAGGTGCTCGAAGATAACCACAGCGTCAGAGTTAACTGACCAGATGTGGTCTGCATAGCCCTTGAGGATATCTACACGTGACTGATCATAACGTCCCCATGCTGCGACATCTCCATTGTCACCACCTGTATCTGTCTGAGTGAATCCCTTGGTAAGGTCGAAACGGAATCCGTCGACATCATACTCTGTGAGGAGATACTCGAGGCTTCTCTTCACATGATCCTTGACCATCGCATTCTCATGGTTCATGTCATGGTAGACATTATATGGGTGCTTTGCGTACTCGTTGAACCAAGGGTTGTTTGACGCAGTGCGGTTTCCACCGGCATCCCACCAGAGCTTAGCCCAAGGGTGCGAGCCTGTCGCGTGGTTGTATACAACGTCCACGATTACAGCGATTCCGCGTGCATGACACTCGTCAATGAACTCCTTGTACTCCTCGCGTGTACCATAGTACTTGTCGAGAGCAAACCAGTGATTAGGGTTGTATCCCCAGCTGAGGTTGCCGTCAAACTCCTGGATAGGCATGAGCTCTACCGCATTGACACCGAGGTTCTCGATATAGTCAAGCTGCGACATTGCGCCTGCGATGTCCTGCGATGTTGTAAAGTCACGGAAGAGCATCTCGTAGATAACGAGGTCGTTCTTGTCCTCCACCTTGAAATCCTTGTGCTTCCATGCATACTCAGGTCTGTTGATCTGGAAAGCGGAAACAAGCTGCTTTGCACCTGCAGGGAAGGCAGGAACTCCGTCGATATACTGATCGTTCCACTGGTCGTAAACGATTTCTGTGTATGGGTCACTCAAATATGTGTCGTTACCAGATGAGTTACCCAGACGATACTGGAAACGGTACTCATTGTCAGCGTCAAAGCCGTCAAGAGTGATCCACCACTTTCCTGTCGTAGGGTCATAGTACATAGATCCCTCTGGAACTCTTGTCCAGTTGTTCCAATCACCCACAATGAAGCAGTACTCATGTCTCTTGCCTGCGGTGTCCATGTCATGGAGAACGAAAGTCACTGTGCCGTCAGCATTATAGTTGATTCCGTCCTTGACACCTTCCGGAACTCTCTTAGTCTTAACTTCACCTGGATCAAACTCCTCAGCCTGATACTTGTTGTCCTGGACTGCGCAGAACTGGTCAGCCTCGTGGCTCTTTGTATTTCCGTCCGCTGTTCTTACGATAAGTGCGATCTTGGTTACAGGGGTCTCGCCGCTGCCGAAGTACTCGCGGATAGAAGGCTCCATCCTGAACTCCCAGTGGTTATCTGCAACCTTTGTGAAGTGTGTCTTCTCCTCTGTTGTACCCCATTCGGTAGGAACAAACTGCCAATCACCGTCCACAACGACTCCGAAGTGGCCGTAGAGCTCGCCTGTATGGCCATAGAGCGGGTTGCCCGCCTCCGGCTTGAAGATGATCGTACATGGCTTGTCTGCATCTGGATATGCAGGATCCACTGAAATTCCGGAAGTCGGATCCGGAGTAGCAGCACCTTCAGGAGGAGTGATGATCTCCTCAGCTGTTCCCGGTGCCTGCCTTACAGTCACTTTAACAGACTGTCCGGCGCAGCTGAATACGATTTCACCTGTACGCTCCGCAGGCGAGTTAGCTGTTACCGTTACCTCAACCGGACCTGATGACTTGCCGTATGTCTTGGAAGTCTTGATCCATGAACCGCCATCGGCGATCTTAAGCGCCCATGTATCCGAAGCAGTGACTGTTACGGTCTGGCTGCCGGCCTCACCGCTGAACTCCAGCGAAGTCGGAGTCACGGTGAACTGCTCGAGAGGTTTCTGACAGCCTGCCACAATGAGGGCTGCCATAAAAATCAGAGAAAAGATTCTTTTCATTTCTAAATGCTTGGTTTGAATTAATTTGAAACCAGCGGTCCGGTCAGGGGCCGCTGGCTTGAATATTAGTTTGCAGGAGTTGTTCCTGGAGTCATGAAGTATGCAGTCTTAGCATCTGCGCTAAGGTACACGTCATAAGTTCCGGCAGTAGGGAACATATTGCCAGAGCCCTTTGCGACAGAGATTGCTGTGTTAGCCGATTTGAATGTACCCACACGCTCATTCTGCCAGTTTGCGTCTCCGACGAACTTCATTCCCTTTCCATCAGCCTGGAAATTCTTGAATACATACCATGTTCCTTCAGATGACATCTTGTAAGCAGAATCAGCAGGCTTCCAGCCGTTGAAGTCACCTACAAGATACCATGTATCTGTAAGAGGAGCAACAGGAGTACCAGTCTTAGCCTCCGCGATATCCTTACCAGGAGTCATGATATAAACCTTAGTGTTTGTAAGGTCGAACCAGATGTCATATGTGCCTGCAGCAAGTGTCATGTTACCTGAACCGCCACCTGTGATCACCTTGTATACATGGTCTACCTCTACATTACCTGCTGTCTCTACACCATAGTTAGCTGTATCGACCCAAGCGCCGTTTGCGCGGATCTTGAAGCTACCTGCTGGCATCTCCACGTTACGTGCAACGAAAAGGCCCTCGGTTGGAGTTGTGTACATGGTGATATCTGGAGCATTCCAGCCATTAACATCACCTACGATACCCCACTCTGAAGCAACGCCCTCGAACTCAGGCTCCTCTGGCTTAGGCTCCTCACCTGGAGTCTGGCCAGGGGTAAGGCCTTCAGCCATAACGTAAACCTTAGCAGCGTCAAGGCTCATGTAAACATCGTATGTACCTGCAGCGATAGAGAAGTTCTTACCGTTGTTAACGATCTCATACTCAGTGTTTGCTGCAAGCTCGAACGGCTCAACGTCACCTGTAGCACCACGGTTGATGTCCCAGCTTCCAGCGTTGAACTTGAAGCCGTCACCGTCAGCAACGAAGCCCTTGAATACAAACCATTCAGCCTCCTTGGTCATTGTGTAGGCAGCATCAGCAACAGTCCAGCCATTGAAGTTACCTACAAGGTACCATGTAAGCTCTGTTGGATCTGGCTCTGGTTCTGGCTCTGGAGTTACAACCTCACCACCAACAGCCTCAGAAATAGGCTTGCCAGGAGTCATGATGTAAACCTTAGAGTTTGTAAGGTCGAACCAGATGTCATATGTACCTGCAGTGAGAGTCATGTTGCCTGATCCGCCACCGCAGATAAGGTCGTATGCGTGGTCAACCTCTACAGCGCCAGCAGCAGCAAGACCGTAGTTTGCTGTGTCATCCCAAACACCGTTTGCACGGATCTTGAAGCCACCGTCCGGCATCTCTGCCTTGTAAGCTACGAAGAGACCCTCAGTAGCTGTCTTGTACATTGTGATGTCTGGAGCAGCCCAGCCGTTTACATCACCTACGATACCCCACTCAGAAGCCTCTGGAGCAGCTCCGCCACCTGGGTATGAACCGTCGTTGATGAACCATGCCTTAGCGTTAGCCTCATCAAGGTAAACGTCGTATGTTCCCTCAGCGATAGTGAAGTTCTTACCGTTGGCAACGAGCTCGAGCTCAGTGTTTACAGCGATCTCTACAGGCTCAACCTCGCCTGGAGCACCGAAGTTAACATCCCAGCCACCATCCTTGCGGAACTTCACCTGGCCTGAGAGTGCAACACCCTTAGCTGTGAGGAATGTACCGTCAGAAGCGAGCATTACATCAGCCTCAGCACCCCAGCCGTTGTACTCACCTACAAGGCCCCAGCCAAGAACTGGAGTTGGCTCTGGCTCTGGTTCAGGAGTTGTGTTGCCACCTACTGGCTCTTCCTTACCGAACATGCCTGCGTTGAGCTCGATTGTCATCGCAGCAGGGTTGTTCATATTAGCATAGATACGATAGTTACCTGCCTTAGCCTCAAGGTTGCCATCGCCATTTGAAACTGTCATTCCAAATGCCTCAGCGCCCCAGTTAAGAGCCCAATCAGCATCAGCGCGAAGCTTGAACTGGCCATCCTCGGCAAACTCGACGTCAGCGTAGAATCTCTGCTTTTCAGCATTGAAATTCATAACAACATCAGCTGCCCATCCGTTGAATGAACCGATCACACCAATCTGATTGAATGAGAAGTTCTTGACAAGCTTAGGAGTTGCCTTGTCGAGTGTAAGGCTGTAGAATCTGTGAGTAGTGTAAGCAGAAATGTTGTCACCGCCACCTGATACGAGTGGAAGCTCAGCAGCCTCAGGAGCCTGTGCCTCACCTGCAGGGACAGAGAACTCATTGTTACCCCATGCCTCGCCTACGAACTTGAACTGGAGAGCAGAAACATCCTCACCGAAATCGATCACACCGCTGTACTTAGCGTCTGTGCCCTCGAAGTCGAATACGAACTGTCCCTTGCCTGGAGTCCAGTTGTTGTATGCGTAGCTACCTGCAACGGTAAGCTTAGGATACTGCTTCTCAGCTGCAGTCACCTTGCATGATACTGCTACAGAGTTAGAGTATACAGGAGCATACTCACCGACCTTTGCAGCGACAGTGAAGAGAACGTCCTCAGCAACACCGTCGTTGAGCTTGAGGTCGTTGAAAAGGATTGCATTGAGAGCCTCGTACTCAATCTCAGAAGAGATCTTGCCAGCCTCAATAGCCTCAGCGTTTGCTGTGATACCTGAAGTAATGGTAACCTTTGTATCAGGATTTGCGGCAGTTGCAGCCTCGAGTGAGTAGTTCACCTGAGTCATCACGCCGTAGTCAGCCAAAGACCATGTGAAGGCAACCTTACCGTCCACCATGTTTGATGGAGTGATCTCGATAGGTCCCTCAACAGCCTCGAGAACAGGAGCAACGACATCCTCAGGAGCCGCGATCTGCACCATATCTGGCTTCTGGCAACCTGCGATCATACCGAGCGCAGCAGCCATTGAAAGGAAATATTTTGTAATTTTCATATTCTTAAACTGTTATAAGACTATCTTGCGTAACCAGGGTTCTGGTCAAGATCAAGGTTAGTTGCAAGCTCAGTTGAAGGAACCGGGAACACATTGAAGTGTGCAGGAAGATCCTGTCCACCGAAGTTACCGCCCTTGTATGTCCAGTTGTAACCAGAGATCCACTTGCCGTAACGGATAAGGTCTGTACGACGGTGAGCCTCCCACATGAGCTCGCGAGCACGCTCTGCCATCAGGAAGTCAGCGTCGATAGCTGCAGGAGCTGCTACGCCAGCGCGCTCAGCAAGAGCCGCAACCTGTGCAGAAGCATCTCCGCCTGCATGCATACAAGCCTCAGCATAGATGAGGTGGATCTCACCGAGACGGATGAGAGGCCAGTCGATGTCTGAGAAGTTCTTTGTCGCTGCAGTACCCGCATATTCAACCGCGTCCATATCGTGAGGAACGTTGTTGTACTTGATGCATGACCATCCGTTGAGGAATGTATTGAGGTTATCCTGCATTGACTGAGTACGTCCCTTGATATAGAAGTACTGTCCACGCTTGTCAGCGATTGTATACTCGCCTGTTGCGAAGTCAGCGGCTGTAGGAGCGAAGTAAGTCTGAACATAGTGATCAGGAACACGGTTACCTGCCCAACCACCGTTGATACCTGTGATGTTCACAGCACCGTCATCTCCTGAAAGTGTAGAGAGGGTGAGGTATGTTGTACCACCGTATGACTGAGTGTGCTCAGCATTGTATGAAGCTGCGAAAAGCATCTCCTTCTTAGCATCAGGGTTCTCGCCGTTATCACCGCGGAAAAGCTCAGCGTGAGTTGGAGCAAGAGCGTAACCAAGACCATAGATCTTCTCGCAAGTAGTCTTAGCCTCTGGCCACATTTCCTTACCAGCATATACCTTAGCATTGAGATATACGCGTGCGAGGAGACCGAGAACAGAACCCTTGTCAGCACGTGGATAGTTTGACTGAGCTGCAGGCATTGCGCTTTCCTCAGATGCGAGGTCTTTGAGCTCGCTTACGATGAACTCGAAGATCTCGGCAGCAGGCTTCTGTGGAGGGTTGTATCCGCCACCGAACTGAGTTGTCTCAGTCGAGAAAGGAACCTGTCCGAAAGTATCCATAGCCGCCCAGTAGAAATATGCACGGAGGAAGCGGGCCTCAGCGCGATACTCCTGAACCTTAGCCTTCACGTCTGCAGAGCAGCCACGGAGAGAGAGGTTCTCGTCTGAAGTCTGGCGGAGATACTCGTTTACATAAGTGATACCCTGGAGAGTACGTACGTACACTGCGTAAACAGCGTCGTTGAGGACGTCGCCCTTCCAAGTACAGTTGTTGAGGTCGTTTACCCATGCGTCACCCCAAGCACACTTTGCAGCGTCTGCGGTAACCTCCTGAGTTGACCAGAATGCACGGATGAACTCCGATGCACCACCGTCAGCGACCTGAAGGTCCTGAGTGTTGTTAGATACGAGCTGGAAATAGATCTTGGTAAGACCCTGCACGTAGCCTTCCTCGTCAGCGCCGTAAGCGGTCTCCGAAGTCACGTCGGTCTCATTCAACGGAATGGTGTTGAGGTCTCCGACGCAGGCTGTAAGCATTGCAGCAGCTGCCACTGCGGAAAATATATTCTTAAGTTTCATTGTCATTTTCCTCCTCATTAGAAGTTAACGTTAAGACGAACTGAGAAAGTACGAGGTCTTGGCCAGAATGTTCTGTCAACACCGTCAGTGCTGTTGATCTCAGGATCGATACCAGAGTAGTTTGTGATGACAAATACGTTCTGGCATGATGCTGCAACGCGGATGTTACCCTGCCAGTTGCCGATCTCCTTGAATGTATAACCGAGGTTGATGTCGTCCATTCTGAAGAATGAAGCGTTCTCAAGATAGAAGTCTGAGAAGAACTGGTAGTCACCGCTGATCTGGGTAAAGCCTGTTCTCTTGACTGCTGTCGCGAAGTTAGGAAGGTTACCTGCGTTTACATCAAAGTAAGATGTAGAGTGGTTAGACGCAAAGTCGTTGAACACCTTATAGCCGAGTGAACCGTGTCCGTTGAAACCGAAGTCCCAGTTCTTGTATGAGAGCTTCACGTTAAGACCGTAGTAGAAGTCCGGAGCAGGGTCACCTGCGCAGTAACGGTCATCGTTGTTGATCACGCCGTCCTCGTTAAGGTCAACGAATGCGTTCTGGATAGGCATTCCGTTCTCATCGTAGAGCTGCTTGAATACCCAGTATGAATATGGAGCATAACCTACCTGGTGACGACCTACGTATGAACCTGTACCGTGTGAGATACCTGAAGTCTGGATATAGTAGTTCTCGTCGTCAGTTGCGTTGAGCTTTGTGAACTTGGTGTCCTGGAATGTTCCGTTAACGCCGATAGAGAGATGCCAGTCATTTGTCTGGACAGGGATTACGTTGAGTGCGAACTCGATACCCTTGTTCTGCATCGAACCTACGTTAGTGAGGACTGTGTTACCGAAGTTAGAACCCATTGGGGTAAGCACGCTGTTGAGGAGGTCATCAGTGTTGCGGAGGTAAGCGTCAACGTTACCTGTGATGCGGTCACCGAGGAATCCAAAGTCAACACCGACGTTGTAAGTAGTTGTAGTCTCCCACTTGATGTTAGGGTCGTAAGCGCCTGGAGTCCACATGAACTGGAAGCCGTTAGAACCCATGAAGTACTGCTGGTAAACATCTGTAGAGAGGCCGTAGCGTGAAAGGTGTGCGTACTCGCCGATACCGTCCTGCTGACCTGTCATACCTGCTGAGAGACGAAGCTTCAACTGTGAAACCGGCTTCACATCCTTAAGGAAGCCCTCCTCCTTGACGTTCCATGCGAATGCTCCTGAAGGGAAGAGACCCCAACGTGTTGCAGGAGAGAAGCGTGAAGAACCGTCATTACGGAGAGATGCTGTGAAGAGGTACTTCGAAGCGATAGAGTAGTTGATACGTCCGTAGAATGACACGAGATAGCTCTCCCACTGCCACTTCGGATAACGTCCAAGAGCTGTCTCGCCCTCGTTGAGCTTAACCTCATCAGTTACGTTGAAGTATGATACATTGCGGTTTGCACCGTAGAAGTGCTGCCATGAGTAACCTGCCATCACGTCGAGGTTGTGGATGCCCCAAGTCTCGTTGTAGTTGGCATAAGCCTCGAGAGCCGAGCTGCGGCGGAGCTGCCACTCCTTAGAGTACTGACCGATACCGCGGTTCTCAGTATCAGACCAAGCCTGGTATGAACCTACTACAGAACCGTTCTTGTTGTTGTAGTCAGAGATATCTGTAGAAGCTGTCACGTTGAACTTGAGTGACTCGAAACCGTGAACCTTGTACTCGATACCTGCGCTACCGATGAAACGGCGTGAAGTACCGTAGCTGATGCGGTCATAAAGCTGTGACATAGGACCTACACCGAGGAGGGTGTTAGGAGCGAAGTTTTCGCCACGACCTGTACCATAGTTGAAGTAACCGTTGGTAGTTGTATAGTCGATAGTACCGTCCTCATTACGGAAATATGGATCCTGAGTTGGGTTGAAGAAGGCTGCGTTTCCTACTACACCGCTGTCAGCGTAATTCGAGTAAGTGTATACACCCTTTGCATTGAGGTTGAGGGTGAGGTGCTTGTCAAGGAAGTTTGGAGAAAGGCTGAAGTCGAGAGTTCCCTTGTCATAAGTAGAACCTACGAGGGTACCCATCTGGTCTGTGTAGCCGATAGACGCACGGTATGGCATGCGGTCCTTCACATTACCTGCAACGCTTACGTTGTGGTCGTGAGTGATGGCTGTGCGGAAGATGATGTCCTGGTAGTTAACATCTGTCTTCTCGCTCAGACGTGCTGCGATAGACTTACCTGCCGGAGTTGTTGTGTCACCCATGAGCTGACCGTTCTCCCAGTAGATGCCGTAAGTATCCTTGATGAAGCCACGGAACTCGGTCGGAGTCATAACCTGGAGCTGGCGTGAGTTTGTCTGGACGCTCATGCTGCCGCTGTATGAGATCTGAGGACGAGCTGTCTTACCCTTCTTTGTTGTGATGAGGATGACACCGTTAGACGCACGTGAACCGTAGATAGCTGCTGAAGAAGCATCCTTGAGGACAGTGAATGACTCGATGTCGTTAGGGTTGATCATATCGAGAGGGTTAGACATACCGAAACCACCCTCACGAGCGATTGGAACGCCGTCGATTACGATGAGTGGGTCGTTAGACGCATTGAGGGAAGCGGCACCACGGATACGGATTGTAGATCCTGAACCTGGACCACCGTCACCAGGGGTGATGAGAAGGCCCGGAACCTTACCCTTGAGCATGTCCTGAGTCGATACCATTGCACCGCGGTTGAGCTCCTCGCTCTTGATTGCAGTTACCGAACCGGTCATGTCTTCCTTCTTAACGGAACCGTAACCGATAACCACAACCTCATCAAGGAACTGTGTATCCTCTGCGAGGGTAACAGTCTGAGGAAGCTGCGAAGCCACGAATGTCTGTGTAGCGTAACCGATGCAGCTGATTTCCACAACCGCATTAGCGCTAGAAACAGTAAGGACGTAGTCGCCGTCGAGACCGGTCGAAGCACCGTTTGTGGTGCCCTGCTCGATCACGGTTGCACCGATGATCGGACCGATAGCGTCAACAACCACTCCCTTCACCTCGTATCCGCCCTGGGCGAATACAGACACGCCCATCATGCAGAAAAGCACGAGTGATGCGCATAGTGTCTTGATTCTGTTCATAAGAATTTTGTTTGGTTAGTAGATTGTTTTGTTAAATATGAATATTCTATTCAGATGTTATGCTTTTGATCTGATGCCCCAGACTGCTAAAGCGCCTATGAGCAGACATACTCCCGAAACAACCAGCATCATTACCTGTGTTCCTCCGACGAGGGTCATGATGACACCGCCGAGCAGGGCTGCGATGATCTGCGGAAGGCAGATGGTGCAGTTGAACAGGCCAAGATATGCACCCATCGACGATGTTCCTGAAAGCGCATTGGTCAGGAGAGCGAAAGGCATTGAAAGCATCGCTGCCCATGCACATCCGATCAGGAGGAATGGGATGAACATCATATACTGGTCATGAACGAAGAAGCACATTGCAAAACCTATCGCTCCGAGAACGAGGCTGACAGAGTATGCAACCTTGGTGCGCTTGAACAGAGGCAGAGCCATGGCCCAGAGGATCGAACCAACAGACTGTACTGCGAAGAGGACACCTGTCCAGTCGCCTGCAGCCTGGTACTCCGATGTAGTTGTCGAGCTCTTGATCGAAGTATCCACACCCCATACGTTCTCAGCGATACCTCCTGTGGTGTAGTTCCACATGTAGAGGAAGGCGAACCAGCAGAAGAACTGCACAAGACCGATCTGCCAGAATGCCTTCGGAGCATTCTTCAGGAGAGAGAGCAGACCAGGAGTCTGGGATGAAGCCTCAGTCTGGATGTTGTTGTACTTTGCATACTCCTGCGGAGGCATCTCCCTGACAGTGAATCCTGTGTAGAGGACACAGAGAATCAGGATAGCGGCACCGACGTAGAACGAGTAGATCACCGAATCAGGAATCACTCCCTCCGGAGCGACATTTGAGATGCCGATCCATGTGAAGAAGTATGGGAAAAGGAATCCCACGAATGATCCTGCGTTGCAGAGAAGACTCTGGATAGAGTAAGCCTTGGCCTTCTGCTCCTCGTTGACGATGTCGCCGACCATCATCTTGAACGGCTGCATGGCCATGTTGATCGAGGTGTCCAGAAGCATGAGCATCACGCATCCGAACGCCATTGCCGCCTTCACGGTAAGGTTGAAGCTGCCGGCGTTTGGAAGAAGGGCCATTACGATGATCGCGACAAGGGCTCCGATGTAGAGGTACGGCTTGCGTCGTCCCCACTTGCACCAAGTCTTGTCACTCCATGTTCCCACGAGAGGCTGAACGATCATTCCCATGAGCGGAGGAAGTACCCAGAAGAAGCTCAGGGCATGCGGGTCAGCACCCAATGTCGCAAAGATGCGGCTGATGTTGGCACTCTGAAGCGAATATGCGATCTGGACTCCGAAGAATCCAAAACTCAGATTCACCATCTGGCCTAATGAAAGTTGAGGTTTTTGCATTTTATTGCGTTTTAAGTTATAGATTTTTAGTGGTCTAAAAGTCTGCTAAAATAGTTATTATATATAATACGAGCAAAACATCCTTGACGAACGGTTAGAAGAGGTAGACGAAAGACACTTTTTAGGGGACGAAAAACACGCAAAATTGGATAATCGGAGCATTTTTTATACTTTTGATTTCTCAAATGGACAAAATATGACAAAACACAAGAGCCTCAGCCTTCCGTGGATAATACATATCTTCGCAATACTGCATGCGTTGACCGCTGTTTTCCTGAGATGGGCCGGAGGAGAAGACGAGCTGCTGCTGACCGTCCTGACCATAACGATGTCGCTGGTCATCTGCTATAGAAAGAATCAGACGATCGAATTCACCGCCGCGGTAATCATCGTCGGCAATATCCTCGGATACCTTCTGGGAAACTACGTGGCGAAGGTGATCGCTATGGTCGTATCGTCTCCATACTTGATATACCCCATGGCCACAGCGCTGACTACCGAGATTCTGGGCTGGACCATACTGCTTACGATCAGGGTTTCATCACAGGAAAACGCGAAGGATCACGAAAGTCGATTCACCTTCTCATACATGAAGTGGATCCTTCTTGCCGTGACGATGGTCATACTGATAAGGATATGTTTCATCGTATTCTTCTCCCAAAGTGATTTCAACACCGACCACCTCCTGCTCATCACCGGAAAGATACTTACCAACTCGATGGGTATCATCATA
The DNA here is from genome assembly GCA_017631875.1 of Bacteroidales bacterium. Next base: position 25,865 of record JAGBSL010000013.1, read on the forward strand.
TTGGTGGGACTGAACGTCATTTTCATCAGCCATGCCGACAAGTTCAGCGCCAAATGCCCCAAGTGCAGGAAGATAGCCATCTTCGCCGCGTTCATGATAGCGGTCTCGCTGATCGAGACGTTCATCATCCGCGCTGAGATTACGGCATCCGGGAAAAGCGCCGCAAGCCACTCGTTCATGCTTCTTTTCGTCGTGTCCCTGGTAGCGCAGACCACTATATACTGCATCGTGTTCATCATCCATTATGCCCTTACATCAAGGTCCAAGATGCTCGCCCACAAGGAAGAGGCAAACCTTGCACAGTACAGATATCTTAAGCTCAAGAGGCAGGTAAACCCACACTTCCTCTTCAACTCGCTTAACATCCTGGACTGCCTGGTCTGCGATGAAAAGAATGAGGAGGCCAGCATGTACATCCATAAGCTTGCAGGCATCTACCGATACATGATCAAGAGCGAAGACTACGAACTTGTGCCGCTGAGGGAGGAGATGGAGTTCGTCGGCCAGTACATCGACCTTCTGAAGCTCCGCTTCCCTGAAGGATTCGATGTAATTATAGATGTTCCCCAAGAGCAGATGGCAAAATTTGTGCTTCCATGCTCTGTCCAGCTGCTGATCGAAAACGCAACGAAGCACAATGCGGTCTCCATAGATAACCCATTGGTAATCAAAATAAAGGCAGAAGCAGATACAATTTGCGTAAGCAACAACCTTGTGCCGAAGATTACAGTGAGTTCATCTACCGGGCTCGGACAGAAGTACATAAGCCAGCAGTATATGGACCTGTCCGGAAAGACCATAGATATCCGCAAGACTGAGAACGAATATTTTGTAACCTTACCTTTATTATAAGACATGGCAACAAAAGTACTGATTGTAGAAGATGAATTGATGGCTCAGAAGAGCCTTATACGAGTTCTCGCAAAGCATTATCCCGATATGGACGTGATAGGCACGACCACATCAGTTAAAGGCACTGTCGCATGGCTCGAGGATCCTGCAAACAAGCCTGACATCATATTCATGGATGTAGAGTTGTCGGACGGAGTATGCTTCGAGATATTCCGCCAGATTGAAGTGAAGGCTAAGGTCATAATGACGACAGCGTACGACAGCTACGCACTCAAGGCATTCGAGGCCGGCAGCGTGGACTACCTGCTGAAACCGGTAGAGCCGGAATACCTCAAGAGGGCGGTTTCAAGATGCCAGAGCAGAAGCAGCAATGTAGACCTTGACGCCATCATGAAGGTTCTAGGCAACGCGACAGCAGACTCTAAAAAGGAATATAAGGAAAGGTTCATCATAAAGTTCAATGACAGGATCGTTCCTCTACAGGCATCAGACATAGCATATGTCTACTCAGAGGAGAAGAACAACTATCTTGTGACCGCAGAGGGACACAAATACATTATCGATTCTTCTCTTGACGTCATGAACGAAGAGCTGGATCCGAGCGTATTCTTCAGGATCTCACGCAGTTGCATCGTTGCCATGAAGGCAATCAGAAGCATCCTAAAGCAGCAGGGAGGCCGCCTTCGCATAACCGCAGATCCCGAGCCGTCATTCGAGATGACCGTCAGCAGATCCCGCGTGGACGACTTCATGACATGGTTGGAGAAATAATAAAAAGTCACCAGTCTGGTGACTTTTTATTATTTTCGCGGCATGAAACGTATTATATCACTTTTCACGGCCGCGGCCGTTGCACTGTCGGCATTCTACGCATGTGAGGACCCGTTCGGTGACATCGACAACATGACAGGCACAGAGAAACCTGTTGACCCGGAAAACCCTGATGACCCGGACAATCCTCAGAACCCGGGTGGGCAAGACAAGCCGGTAGTCAATCCGGATGAAAATTATGTTCCGGATCCTGCATCAGGACTTAGCGTGAACCCTACCAAACCTGACGCAGACGGAGGATGTACCATTACCCTCAACGCAGTGAGCACCAATGAGTTCACGGGCTACACCGGTGATGTGTATCTGCATATCGGCATCATCATCGACGGTGAGTGGAAGTTTGTCGAGTCACAGTGGGACGTGAACGACGACAAGTTCAAGATGGCTTCCACAGGCACCGGCACATGGGCTCTTGAAATCCCGAACATCCGTGAGTTCTTCACCCTCGCCGAGCCTACGACTCCTATCATACGCCTCGGAATGGTTGCCCGTTCGGCAGCCGAAGAGACCCTCACCAATGAGAAAGGCGAGACTTACAAGGCAAAGCTCCAGACCCGTCCGGACCAGTTCGTATCGGTAACTGACACCAGAAACGCATATGTTCCATTCGAGCCGGACGATGTAGTCCAGGAAAGCATGCCAAGCGGTCTGAAGCATGGAATCAATTATACAGGAGCTAACGAGGTTACACTCGTGTTCTACGACAAGGACAAGAACGGAGGCCACTATGACTACTGCTATGCTGTAGGAGACTTCAGCGAGTGGGAGCGCAGGAGCGAGTACGCGATGAAGCGCGACGAAGCGGCCGGATGCTGGTGGGGAACCATTACGGTCGATGACCCTTCCAAGGAGTACAGATTCCAGTATAGGATGGGTAAGGGCGAGGAGGAGATCCGCGTCCAGGACCCATATTCAGAGATCTATTACAACGGTGACGACCATTGGATATCATCGTCTACATATCCGGAGCTTCCCGCATATCCGGAAGGTGCGAGAGGGTTCATCGGAGCATTCCAGATCGAAAAGCCTTCTTATTCATGGCAGCATGACAATTTCAAGATTGAGGATGAGGACGATCTCGTGATCTATGAGCTTCTTCTTCGTGACTTCTCGGCTACAGGTGACCTCAACGGCGCGATGGCCCAGCTTGATTATCTGGAAGATCTTGGAATCAACGCCATCGAGCTTATGCCGATCCAGGAGTTCGAGGGAAATGACAGCTGGGGATACGCTCCAGTAGGATATTTCGCTCTTGACAAGGCATACGGAACACGTGAAATGTATAAGAAATTCATTGACGAGTGCCATGCACGCGGCATAGCAGTCATCATTGACGTGGTTTACAATCACACCACAGGATCGCACCCATGGGCCCGACTCTACTGGAATGGTTCTGACAACGTTTCGGCAAACAACCCATGGTACAATGTCGTGACACCGCACGGCTTCGGAGTGTACCAGGACCTCAACCACGAGGTTGCTATGGTCAAGGAGCACGTAAACCGCAGCCTGGAGTATCTTATTGAGGAATACCATGTGGACGGCTTCCGCTTCGACCTGACCAAGGGACTGACTAACCAGAGTGGAAAAGACTCTGCCTACGATCAGTCTCGTGTAGACATCCTTACAGGCTACTACAATACGATCAAGGCAGCAAATCCTGATGCTGTAGTTATCCTTGAGCATTTCGTGGATGACGAGAACTATGAGCTCGGAAACAGAGGAATGAAGGTCTGGAGGAACATGAACAATGCATACTGCCAGACTGCCATGGGATATCAGTCGGACAGCGACTTCGGCGGTCTTGAGGACATCAACTACCAGTGGGCGGCATTCGGCACATATGTAGGCTTCATGGAGAGCCATGATGAGGAGCGCATGGGATACAAGCAGAGCGCATTCGGAAACGCAGGCAGCACAGGAGGCAGCTCGACAGGAGGTGCAGGCGAAAAGTGGGGCATCATCGGCCGTGGAAACGACTGGGATAACGATGTATTCATGACATTCACAGACGGAATGTATTTCGCTGACAATGTGACATTTGCATCAACTGACTACTTCAAGTTCAGAAAGAATGCGAGCTGGGACGTGAACTTCGGACTTACCCCTAAGGGAACAAAGGTGAAGACAGGCAGCGCCAATATCCTCGTTTCCAACGCTGACGGAGGTGAGGACATGACGATTGCGGCAGGAACTTATGATGTTTACTTCATGCCGGTTCCGGGCGTTGCATGGTTCATGGCTGACGGCCAGAAGCCGGCTTCGTTCTGGGGCGTTGTAGGAACAATCAACAACTGGACGGCTCCGGACATCGCGCTCAACGGAACCGAAGACGGATTCTTCGTTGCAGAGAACGTCACATTCACTGCAAGCGATAAGTTCAAGATCAGAGGCGGCGGAGTATGGGACGACAGATTCAACTACGGCGCAGCCGTTTCCGGCGAGAAGATCGCAATCAATAGGGCTTATACCATGACCCTCGGTGCTTCTTCTCAGGATATGACAGTAGCTGCGGGTACATATGATATCTGGTTCAAGCCAGGTAGCGGCACCGTTTGGGTGATGACTGACGGACAGAAGCCTTCTGAGGCTGGTGGAAGCATGGATACTGGTCTTCCTGAGGACGCACACACCATCTACATGCGTCGTCTCGGACTCAATGCGGCATTCTTCCTTACTGTCCCAGGTCCTAAGATGATCTGGCAGTTCGGCGAAATCGGATATGACATCTCTATCGAAGATAACGGACGTACAGGACGTAAGCCGGTGAAGACTACCGAGTACATGAACGATGCAGCCCGCAAGAAACTGTACGATACATACGCAGGCCTTCTGCAGTTCCGCAGCGAGAATCCTCGTTTCTTTGACTCGGATGCTGCATTCAGATGGTATGTTTCCGGTGAGCATTGGCCAGGACGCTACCTGTTCAACTCGGTAGACGGCAAGAACATCGCCATCTTCGGAAATTTCGGTTCAGGCAGCCAGCCTATCAGCGTAGAGCTCCCACATGGCGGCAACTGGTACAACTACTACAACCGCAGCGAGGTCTGGACCGGTGCCAACCACACCCCTACCCTCAAGGAAGGCGAGTTCATCTTCCTTGTAGACTGGAAATAAAGCTTAGTAATCTGCCGTCCACAAAATCGGGCATTTTTATGGACGGCAGCACAAAAATCAAACTCCCGTCCATGAAAACAGCCAAATTCATGGACGGGAGTTTTTATTCGGGAAACAGCTCCGACAATATTTTCACGTCTAGCTTCAACAAACGCCTGAGCTGCTGGTTGGAGGCATTATATTTAAAATGCAGTTCCTTTGCCAACTGGATCCTCTGTTCTGGCCGGAGCAACGTAAGTTTGGATTCAGAGAACTTAGCCTCTGCACATTTTACTGCTACGGAGAACAACTCATCATCAGTCAAAAATACTACATCCTTTAATCTGACTGCAATCTGACTGAACGCTTCCGCATTACGTGTTAAAGAATAAAAGTAAGTCTGTGCGTCACGAAACATTTTCTCGCCAATATCTATACGACAAAAGCTGGGTATATATGGTATGTTTCCGACAAAACTCAAACAACCCAACCTACTGACATCTCGACATCGGGCAAGCTCTCGTTGCTTACTTATAGACATTTTTGCGAGACTGCAGACTGGAAGCAGTTGCATTAATTCATTGAAGTAGGCACACCCACCACCCCAAGGATAACTATATGGCGTATAGTCAGGATTGGCAACAAAAGCATTGCGATTCACATAGACGATTTCATTTCTGAGCGACTTCAAGTTGTCAATCGGAAGAATGGAAGTTTGAAAGTTACTCCAATCAATGACCTTGTCTGTCGATGCAAACATTCTCATAATCCGGCGCTTCAATCTTGCAAAGAAATCCAGACAGGCATCACTTTCGCCAGCAATTATAAAGTGAAGGTGGTTTTTCATGATTTCGAATGTGATGATCATCACATCATCTGACATAGTCTTCTCCACCGCAACAGCTGTCATCACCCTAATCATATCTTCGTTGGAACAAAAGACATTCTCCATTTTAGTCCCATCGGTATAAAGATGCCAGAAAGGACCATACTCATTGAAAGCCTTCTCGCATATCAGCTCCTTTTCAACAAACGTACTCATACATGCAGACTTTGTTTTCTGAATGGCCTTATAAGACTGACTTTGGTCAGTTCATCGACATGGTAGAGTTTCCTGAACAGGGTGATTGCATCTCTTAGTGTCCAGCCGGAAGCTGTGCTTTCTTCAGTACAATACACAGTGTACGCATCATGAGGCATTCGAGTCTCAAGATCGATTGCCGGCACAAGTTTCACATGAAGATTCATGATTTTTTTCTTTTCCATAATCGTTATTTAATCTCTCACTTCATTTCCTGCCATTTGATCATGGATGGCGAACCAGAACAGTTCAACAGTCCCACAAAATTACATCTTTACACCAAACCAGCAACACTTCACCACACTAAATTTATTTCCCGTCCACAAAAACAGGCCTTTTCATGGACGGCAGATAGAAAAACGAACTCCCGTCCATGAAAATGAGCAAAATCATGGACGGCAGCACAAATATAAAACTCCCATCCATGAAAACAGCCTAAATCATGGACGGGAGATACAAGAAAGCCCCGAAAGTGTCAGAGCTGAGAACTTTCGGGGCTGATATGTTATTTTCTACCACTTGAGGCGATCATGCCGGCGAGAGTTTCGTTGAACTCCTTGGCTGCGGCGAGCTGCTCTACTGTCAGGTGCATTCTGTAGCGCCAGTAGTGGCGTGAGTTTGCAGGGACGTTGATGCGCTCGTCGTTCGGATTGAGGCGACGGAGTGCGCCATCCATAGAGAGCCAATCCTGAAGAGGAAGCACTGTGAGCATTGCCGGAGACCAAAGGTGCTGGTCGAGAATCTGGCGGCAGATCCATGGCTCGCAGAAGTATGGAGCCTCGCCCTGATTGCCCAGGATCATCTGCCAGAACTGCTCGGTTACCTGACGGTCTTCCTCCCACCATGCACGGATAGGGTTCATGTCGTGGGTTGAAGTAGTACATACTGACAGGTATGGATAGTTTGCAGGATGTGCAAATGTCTCCTCGACAGACTTAGGCATGCGCTGGATCTCGAGAGAGAGGATCCTGAGGTCAGACATCACCTGAGGCACTGTAGCCGGGATCATTCCGAGGTCCTCACCGCACGCGAGCATTCCTGTCGAGTCAAGAAGTGCAGGAAGCTTCTGCATAGCCTTCTCCTTCCAGAACTCATTGTTGCGACGATAGAAGAAGTCGTCATAGAGGCGGTCGAACGCAGCCTTGCGGTAAGCGTCAAGCCACTGGTAGCCCTGAGTTGCCTTTGCGCCGATCTTAGGATGGTAATGACCTGTCTTGCGAGGGTCCTCCATGAAGAGGTCGAAGTTTGTCACATCGAAGCCCTGAGATGCGAGCTCATGAGCCGGATAAGGGAGTGCTGGATTGAAGTAACCGTTCAGACCGCTCTTTGTCCAGAGTGGAATCTCCCAGATGCGGAAGAAGCCGAGGATATGGTCAATACGGAAAGCATCGAAATACTCGGACATCTTTGCAAGACGTGACTTCCACCATGCGAAGTCGTCCTCAGCCATCTTCTCCCAATTGTATGTAGGGAAGCCCCAGTTCTGTCCGTCAGCAGAGAATGCATCAGGTGGTGCTCCCGCCTGTGAGTCCATATGGAAGAGCTCTGGGTAGAGCCATGCATCCACGCTTGTGCGGCTGATTCCGATAGGAAGGTCACCCTTGAAGATCACGCCCTTCGAGTGCGCATACCTGCATACCTCTGAGAGCTGGAGGTCAAGGTGATACTGTACGAAGCACCAGAAGTCGATCTCCGCCTTGTGCTCCTCACAGAATGCTGCAACCTTCTTCTTGTTATACTTTGCATAGCCCTTCCACTGCGAGAAGTCAGGTGTTCCGTTAAGGTCACGGAGCACGCAGAATGCTGCGTAAGGAAGGAGCCAGTGTGCGTTCTTGTCAACAAAAGCCTGGTATGTTTTTGTAGCTGAAAGCTTCTTGAATGTCTTGTCAAATGCCACATGCAGATACTCCAGCTTAGCATTGTTCACGCGCTCATAGTCGATCTGCTCGAGGGCGTTGAGCTCTGCCTGGAGGGCCTTGTAGGCCTCATCCTCCTTCACGCCCACTGCTGGAAGGTGCAGGAACTGAGGGTGAAGAGCGAATGTCGAGTTAGGGTTGTATGGGTATGAATCCTCCCATGTGTGGAGCATTGTGGTGTCGTTGATCGGAAGAAGCTGGAGGATGCTCTGGCCAGTAGCTGCAGCCCAGTCTACCATCTTCTTGAGGTCATAGAACTCACCTACTCCGAAATCGTCCTCTGTACGGAGAGAGAATACTGGAATCGCAGTACCGGCACCCTTCCAGTCACGACCGCTGAAGCGCACCTGAAGGTCTGCCTCAACCACAACCTCGTTCTCCTGAGGAAGAGCGGCGAACCATCTGTTATCGCTGTCCTCCCATGTTATCGGAGCGAGCGTAGCCTTATCCGCGATGAGGATCTTGTATGCGAACGGCTCTGTCACGTTGAGGGCGAGAGTCCAATATGGATATTCCGAACCGTCGAAAGGTACTACCTTGTTCCAGTCCTTGAGAGCCTTTCCGCTTCCTGCGAGTGCGAGCACTTCGTTTGGACGGAGGGTCGGAGCAGCTACCTTGATGATGGCATTGGCACCCTTAGGAGCCTTCTTTGTCTTCTCTGCAGGTCTGCCGAAGATGGCGTTTGTGAATGCTGAGGAATAGAAAGGTGAGTCTGACGGACGGTCGTTCCATCTGTCGTAGATGGTCAGTTCCTTTGGCTCGATGCCTTCTGGAAGCGTAAGGAGGTGGTTTTTCCACTCCTTGCGCACAGTCTGGCCGTCACGGACAACTTCATATGAGTACTCGGCTGCCTTGGCAAGGTTCACGCGAGCTATCTCGCCCTCCCAAAGACCCTCTGCAGTATATGCGAGAGGATAGCGCTTTCCTCCAAGACAAAGGACGATTTCCTCGCCCCAACTTGTCCTGTATTCAATGCTGACATTGAGTTTCATACTATTAATGTTATTTGTTTATTTTATGTTGTTTTACTCTATCACTTTTGCGAAGGTTGTGCAGGCACCTCTTATTCCTGCAAGGTGCGGGTGCGGAGCTTGTTCCAATTGAGTACCGGAAGGAGGAACGAGATTACCGCCGCGACCACCCAGAACCACGAAACCGGTCCGAAGTCATACACCTTATTTATCTCTCCTGCCGCATTCACAATCTCCGTCGTATTGTACTGAATGAGGTATCCGCTCGTTATGTCCTGCAGTCCCGCAGCCACATAACTTGAAATTCCCACGATTCCCAATGCAGCTCCCGTAGCCTTTCTAGGAACTATGTCCACCGCCATCAGTCCGGCAACCACGCAATACAGCACACCCATTGAGAAACTGAACATCGAGACATATACAATATTCATGACATAACTTCCTCCGATGAACAGGAAGAGAGCCAGTGAAACCGCGCACATGATTCCTGAGATCAGAGCCGGCTTTATGCGGTCTCCCTTGAAGACCCTGTCAGAGAGCCATCCGGCCGACACCGTACCGGCGATGCTAAATCCGACCGAATATGCAAGGATCCTTGTCGCCTCGCTCATGCTGAAGCCTCTTGCCTCCTGAAGGAAGAGCACTCCCCAACCGTCTACCGCGTTCTTGGTTATGTACAGAAAGGCACTTGAAAGTGCGATGACCCATACTCCCGGATGCTTCAGCACAAACTTCTGAAGTTCCTTTGTCGGTTTCTTGTCCACTTTTGTGAGAGTCTCTCCGGACAGTTCCTGCACAGACGGAAGGCCTTTGCTTTCAGGAGTATCAGACACCATCAGCAGAATGATTCCTGCGCCGATAAGTCCGGCAACGGACGCCGCAAGGAAGCCGAACTGCCATCCGGCAACTCCGCAGATCCATCCGAGGATGATATAGGAAAAGAATTTTCCAATATCTGGACTTGTGCTGAAAAGGCTATAGTATGAACCTCTTTTCGAAAGAGGGAACCATCTTGAAAGGCTTATGACTCCAGGTGCGGAACCCATGGACTGCGAAAGTCCGTTCATCCCCCAAAGGATGGCGAAGAGTATGAATATAAGCACCGAAGGGATCATGTTCTGGAATATTCCCAGTGCCGCCATGAGGAAGTTCACAATGGCCGAGACGAAAAGTCCGGTCGCCATGAAGCGGCGGATGTTACAGTAGTCGGCGATGAAACCGTTCAGGAACTTGCCGATGGCATAGACGAACATGAATGAAGAGCCGATGAGTCCCAGCTGGCCTGCCGTCAGGACGTCCCCGTCGATAAGGGGCTGTTTGAAGATACTGACACTCATTCTGCATATATAATACAGGCTATATGCAATAGTTGCCCCCCAGAATGTCTTATTCCTGAGAGACCTGTATGTCTGGGCCACCTTCTCCTGCGGAACCTTCTCCGCCGACGGCTTGCTTATTCTATAGAATGAAAACAGACTCATATCGACTGCCAAATCTATACAAAGTTACAAAACATCTGCGACTAAAGTTATCATTTTTATCTATATTCGTAGCGCAATTCCGACAAACAGCGGAGTTTTACTGACGAATTGAAGAAAATAACCGATAATATAACGCAATGAAACGCATTTTCCTCTTGTTCGCGGCAGCTGCACTTACCGTTTCAGCTCTCGCCCAGACACCAAAGGACGTCAAATATGTCTTCACAGAAGCCTCCGATCTGAATCTCATCGGAAAGATACACGACAACACACCTAACCCTTATCACAGAGTAGACACTGTCAAATACAAGGGATTTACGGTAAGCGAAAACAGGCAGGTACGCTGCCCTGCAGGTATGGCCGTCCTTTTCAAGACGAACTCCACAGTGATCACCGTCAAGACCGACTTCGGATGGGAGTGGGAATCCGTGTCGACAATGCCGATTGCATATAGAGGATACGACCTGTATATCAAAAAGGACGGAGAGTGGATATATGCGGAATCAGGAGCCACAAAGCACGGAAAGAAGAGCGAGGACAACCTCGTGATAATCAAAAACATGGACGATACGGAGAAGGAATGCATGCTCTACCTACCGATTTATTCGGAGGTCTATTCCGTACAGATCGGCATTCAGGAGGGATCCTATATCGAGCCCCTCGAATCACCATTCAGATATCGCATCGGAATTTTCGGTTCCAGCTATACCCATGGCGTCAGTACCAGCCGTGGAGGAATGAGCTATCCTATGCAGCTGATGCGAAGCACAGGCCTGCAGTTCCTCAGTCTGGGCTGCAGCGGCAACTGCAAGATGCAGCCATATTTTGCTGATGTTCTATGCGATGCCGAAGTCGACGCATTCGTTTTCGACGTATTCTCGAATCCGGACGCGAAGATGATCGAGGAAAGGCTTTTCCCTTTCATCGAGAAAATTCAGGCAGCTCACCCCGGCATTCCATTGATTTTCCAGCAGACCATCCACCGCGAAGGAAGAAACTTCAACGTCTCTACTGAAGAGTCCGAAAGAGCCAAGCAGGAAACTGCTGCAAGACTCATGAGAGAAGCCTGCAGGAAGTATAAGGATGTCTACTTCATCGAGCCGAACGCGTCACTCCCATCACACGAGACATCAGTAGACGCGACACACCCGGATGATTACGGCTACACCCTTTGGGCAAAATCAATAGAAAGACCTCTTCTGAAAATCCTGAAGAAATACGGAATCAGATAGCAGAAAACACTGATTTACGGGCCTTTACCGTCAGATAGACAGTACGGGCAAGAAGATGGGCGAAATAAGCAGCCATCAGTATATGCATAGCAATGCCGTCGTACCTTTGAGGTGCGACGGTTTGTCTTTGCACAAACCATTCAAGTCCCAAAAGACCTGTTGCCCATGCAATGACGAATGCAACCACAGCCCAGAGCATGGAATTGCGCATCTGGCGAGAAGCTGTCGCTCCTATGTAGATGCCATCCCATGTAAATGCCGCACAGCCGGCAACAGGCATGAGCAAAAGCCATGGAAGGTAATTCCTTGACGCCTCAATGACGACCGCATCAGAGGTCATCATATGAAGCATAGGCACACCCGCAAATTGGTATATGACCATGAATATCAATGCAATGGACATACTCCAAACAAAGGTCCATTTCACCGTCTGACGAACCATAAGGCCGTCTTTCGCACCGATATATCGGCCCGTCAACGCCTCCCCTGCATAAGCAAATCCGTCAGTGAAATATGAGAATATCATCAGCAGCTTCATGAGGATCGAGCTGACGGCAAGAAGCACATCACCGTAGCGGGCAGAGACGACAGTAAAGCCGATGTAGATAGCTATGAAGCAGAGCGAACGGACATAAAGGTCGGCGTTCATGACGAAGAAGCGGCGGGTCTCGTCACCCTTGAAAAGGCCTCGGAGTTCCGGCAGAGTCACGGCAGAAAGCGTATTTCTACGATATTTCCACAGCAGAAGCGAAAGCGCCACAAGCAGTCCCGAATACTGCGCCACAACAGTTCCCGCTGCTACTCCAGCGAAGCCCATTCCGCCATAATGCAGTCCCCCGACGGTAAATCCGAGAGAGAGGATGATGCTCATCAGGACATTCATTCCGTTGACAGTCATGTCAGTAACCATAGGACTGACGCTGTCCTGCATTCCTATGAACCAGCCCTTCAGGGCCATGAGACTGAGGGTTGCAGGGGCCGCCCATATGCGGATATAGAAGTATTTTGTAGCGAGAGCCTGCACTTCAGGACTGGAATCGACAACCAGGAAGGCAGCCTTGACGAAGACCCATTGGATGGCGATGAGCACTAAGGCACATGCGAGGGCTATGCCCACGGCGCGCGCCAGAATGCGTGCGCATTCCTTGCGGTCGCCGCGGCCGTACGCCTGCGCTGCAAGACCTCCGGTGCCCACACGCAGAAAACCGAAGTTCCAGTACAGCAGATCGAAGAGCATGGAGCCGATGGCTATGCCGCCGATCATCGTCGCTGCGCTGGCATCCAGATGTCCGGCAACGGCAATGTCCACCATACCGACAAGAGGCACGGTGATGTTGGCCAGAATGCTTGGGATGGCCAGTTTGAGTATATCTTTGTTGATTAACTTCATATAGATTTCTCGACTCCCTTCGGTCGCTCGAAATGACAGAGCGTCATCCCCGGCTTGACCGGTTACACGTCATTGCGAAGCCCTGCAAGGGCTGTGGCAATCTGCTATCTATATTTACCCTCTTCGTCAAGCATGCCCAGGTATGACGAGTAGCGGTCATAGCTGATCTCCCCTGCCTCGACAGCTTCCTTGACTGCACAGCCCGGCTCATGGGTATGTGTGCATGGAGCGAAGCGGCAGTTCTCCGAAACCCTCAGCATTTCAGGGAAATAGAGAGCGATCTCCTCCTTCTTGAGGTCCACCAGACCGAAGCCGCGAAGGCCCGGAGTGTCTACTATGAATCCGCCGGATGAAAGGGAGTACATCTCGTAGAACGTAGTCGTGTGCTTACCCTGGAGGTGAACATCGGAAATCTCACCGACACGAGGATCCAGCGACGGATCCAGCGCCTTGATGAGCGAGGACTTTCCGACTCCTGACACACCTGAGAACAGGGACACATGCCCGCTGCAGGCCTCTCTGAGGGCATCCACACCCTCACCTGTCAGAGCAGAGACCTCCATGACAGGATATCCCGCACCCTCATAGATCTCATGGAAGGCTTCAAGCATTTCAGCATGCGACTCACGATAAAGATCGACCTTGTTCAGGACTATGGTCACAGGGATGTTGTACACCTCGCATGTCACCAGGATCCTGTCCAGGAACGGGAGCTTGATTTCGGGATAATCTATGGTTGCGATTATGAATGCACGGTCAAGATTGGCTGCGATAATATGCGACTGACGCGACAGGTTTGTGGACTTGCGGATTATGTAGTTCTTTCTTGGCTGGACTGCTGTGATTGCTGCCGGATTCTCGAGAATGAGATATTCCATCGAGACCCTTCTTCCGTCATCGGTCAGCACGCCGCCTTCCTGCACGAAAGCGTCTTCCGGAACATCCACGGAGAATGTCACATGGTCACCCACCGCAACCGGGTTGGTAGCAGTGCTGCCCTTAAGCCTGATCTTTCCTCTGAGCACAGCCGGAAAAAGGTCCCAACCAGGGAGCTGAGCCAGAAGATAATGGCTTCCGGTGTGCTTTACTACTGTCGCTTGTCCATTTATAATCATGGTGCAAAGATAGCAAAATCACAGCAAAAAACACCCGTGACGCACAAATGCTTGTATACCAGAGATTTGCGCCAGTATCCTGCATGGCGAGGAAGGCAGGACACTCACGTAAACTGCTTTCTATCAATGTTTTATGCAGCACGGCAAAAGTGTGATTTATTTTTAATATCTTTGTGCGGACAAAAACGAGGTATATCATGATACAGGAAACCCACATCGACGCCGCTCTGAAGGAGCTGTTTGACAATCTGACATTCACGCCGGAGCCAGCAGGTCTTTACGACCCGCTCAGGTACATGATCCAGATCGGAGGAAAGAGGATACGTCCGCGCCTGTGCCTTACAGCATACGCTTTATACAAGGACAGCTTCTATGAGGAGATCCTAACCCCAGCAGCAGCCATTGAGGTGTTCCACAGCTTCACCTTGATTCACGACGACATCATGGACAAGGCGGACGTGCGCCGCGGAGTGCCTACTGTCTACCGCAAGTGGGACGAGAACACAGCGATCCTGTCGGGTGACGTCATGTCCATCGAGAGCTACAAGATGATTGCAAAGGCACCGGCACACGTGCTTCCGCGGGCCCTCGAGCTGTTCTCCCAGACTGCAGCAGAGGTATGCGAGGGACAGCAGTATGACATGGATTTCGAAAACATAGACTTCGTGCCGATGTCGGATTACCTTAAAATGATAGGTCTGAAAACTGCCGTTCTCATAGCATGCGCAGCAAAACTCGGAGCGATCATCGCAGAAGCGCCGGCTCAGGAATGTGACCTCCTGTATAGATACGGATACGACCTCGGACTTGCTTTCCAGGTGGCTGACGACTGGCTGGACACATACGCAGACCCTAAGGTGTTCGGAAAGGCGATCGGAGGCGACATCCTCAACAATAAGAAGAACTGGCTGACTACCAGAGCATTCGAAAAGGCATCGGACGCAGTGCGCGAGCAGCTGCTTGCCGCTATGGAGATGCCGATCGGGACTGAGGAGCAGAAGGCTGCGAAAATTGCTGCCGTCAAGGACATCTATGCAGCACTGGAAGTCGGAGAGGAGGCAAAGCAGGAAATCGTAAGGCTCCATGCCCAGGCGATGGACCACATCGCACAGCTTGGTCTCGAGCCCGGAAAGGCCGCCCTGCTTGAAAACTACGCAAAGAAACTGATTGGTAGAACAAAATAATGGAAAAGAAGAAACTGGAGATAATGGCCCCTGCGGGTAATTTCGAATGCCTGCACGCAGCCATACAGGGAGGTGCGGACTCCGTGTACTTCGGAGTTGAAAAGCTCAACATGAGGTCGCACTCCGCAAACAACTTCAAGATGACCGACCTCGAGGAGATCGTGAAGATCTGCTCGCAGTACGGCGTGAAGACCTACCTCACCCTCAACATCGCCCTCTTCGGAGAGGACCTTGAGGACATGAGGCGCACGCTGGA
>JAGBSL010000002.1 GCA_017631875.1 Bacteroidales bacterium
TTGCTGAGAGTTCCTCAAGCTGCATGTCAACCGCGTTGACATAGCCGATATTCTGCTTGTGCTCGTTGATGGCAGTCTGCTGCTCGTTCTCGCTTATCGCTGCCTCGACACCCTTCTCGAAGATGCCCTTGATCGAGCTGAGGAGGTTGATCCTTGTGTCGTCGATGACAGCTGTAAATACAGGTATCTTTGTTGTCTTGTACTTTGCCTTTCCTATCTTGAACTTGAAGTTGTCGAAGTCAGGACCGTATAGGTCGATACCTAATCTGATCAGGAACGGAGACTTCAGTACAGACACATGATACTTGAACGACATGTCAAGGTTCTGGAGTCCGCTCATTGCAAGGGTGTACCTGTCAACCTTAAGCACAAATGGGAACACTTCCACTACATTGTCCTTGATAAGTCCTTCCACTGTCATGTGGTCGATCTTTCCTTCCTTCTTGTTCTTGAAGAGAAGCTTGCGCGCGAGCGTTCTGAAGAGTTCGTTGTCGCTGATGGACAGGTCGTCGCCTTCGATCCTCATCACTCCGTTGATGGTTGGCGTGATGATGTTCATGTTCGTGTCTATCTGTGCGGTGCATGCCATCTGGCAGTTGAGCAGTCCCTTGAAGGATTTCAGCAGTGGCATCAGTGTGTCTGCTGACGGCATGAGGGCGATGACCTTTTCAGCAGTTATATCTTTCAGGCCAAGGCTGAATCCTGCCTTGAGGTCTTTCTTGGTCCTGGTCGAGTAGAATGCATCGAAAGACATCTCTCCCATGTTCGTCTTGGCTGTAGTGTTGGTAATCTGCACGCAGCGTTCCTTCATCACCAGTTCAGCTGTCATGCTGCTGATGTCGAGGTCTGAATAGATTATATCTGATGCATTTACGCTGATGTCTGCTGTCAGGTTAGCAGGCACTACGATCAGCTGAATCTCCTCGGATACAGCTGTAGTGTCGGTCGTCACCATCTTGAAGAACTCTGAGTTGCTTGCGCCTTCCAAGTCTTTCATGTCCTCAGGGTTGAAGCTGGAACCTGCGTTATATGCTCTCAGGAGCTCGTTTGCGTTCATTCCTCCTGAGGTTATGTCTACATCCAGATGCATTACGCCGTGGCCAAGAAGCGCCCTGCGCAGGCCGCTGAGCTTGCCCTTGGCTGCAATCTCTGACTCTCCTGCAACGAACTTCATGCTGTCTATGCGGATCTCGTTGTTGTTGAAGCCTACCTCGAATCCTCTGATGATATTTCTCAGAGGGAAATACGGTGTCATGACGATACCTGTACGTACATCAATGCTTCCATTGAGGTCCCATTCCCTGAAATACTTGGCCATCGCATCGTCAAGCCTGATGTCGATGTCGCTCTTCCTGAAATCCTCCTCCTGCATCCACTCAGGTACTTCGCGCGTACCTCTCTCCTTCATCATGTGTCGGAAAAGCGAATCTTTCGGAACGGTAGGGTAGACTCTTGCGAGAGAGTCCATGAATGCCTCTCTTCTGGCCTTGCGCTCCAAGGTGTTCATTGCGGCGCTTGCCTTGATCTTGGAGTCGGTCAGGATGGCACGGTTGGCCGATGTGATGAGTGTGATTCTCTTATTGTTGCTTGAGAATGTCAGCATCGGTACGGTCGGCTGTCCGCGCTTAGGAAGCATGTGGAAGCTGTTTGTCGTCTGGTCCAGATTGATGCTGGTACCTTCGGAGTCCTTGAGCATCAGCTTTTCGGCACTGATGCTTCCTCCCAAGCGGCTTACCTTTGTCGTATCGTCGCCTTCCGGAATGGAGTTCTTTGCGCTTAATCTGATGTCGGATCCGTCAACGTTCATTGTACCGTATTCGGCATTGACCGAACTGACGTACCCGTTTAGAGCAAGCAGCCTGAATTTGCGCGAAGGGTCTCTTCGCGAGGTGAGTTCCTCCGGACCGATGGTTATGCCTACGCTGTCGATGGCTACGCTGATGGTGTCAGAAGGTATTTCGATGGAAATATCGTTCAGGTTGAGGTATCCCTCCAGGTCAGCCCTTGAGAAGTTGTAGATGTCCAGGTGGGACAGTCTGGCCTTGCCCTTTATCTCCGCTGCAAACTTTCCGGACGCGTTCATGTTGAGAGTGTCGGGAAGGAATGTCTGCAGGGAGTCGAGCGAAGCGGTCGCCTCGGCGTCAATTTCCAGCATAGGGTCGTCGCTGAGCAGGTCCTGCGCTCCTGCGCTTGCGAGCAGGTTCATGCCTGCTGTACTGACCATTGCTCTGTCAATGTCTACGTTTATCTTTCCCAAGTCATCAGTCTGGGCCAGTGCCTGAAGTCCCAGTCTCACATCATGAGGGAATGGCTCATACTTGACGCTGGCATCCGGTACGGTGAGTGTTGCAGATATGTTCGGGAGTGCCCCCGTTGCATGGTCATAATATCCGTCGATATCAGTCGTCAGGTTGATCTTTGCGTCTGTATCTACATGCTTTGCTTCCGGAATGAAGCCGGCGAGATATTCTGTCAGGATGGTCTGCACGTTGCAGCCGTCGATCTTGACTTTGGCCTGGATGCCGGTCCTGCCCTCGTGCAGCCTTACGTCGGCATCGGCATGGAGCGGTATTGTGGCTATGTTGGCGTTGAAGTTCTGAAGCGATATTGCGGTGACGGTATCCTTCGGGAATGATATGGAACCGTCCATAGATATAGGAACCCTCATCCTGCCGAATGCCCTTGTGGCCAGAAAGGCCTTCGCATCTGCGCTGAAGTCCATATGGCCCTTGCGCTCATGTATGCGGAGCCTGTCGAGTCCCATGGCTACGGTGTCTCTTCCGAGTCGTCCCGCTACGAACAGGCTGTCCATGTGCAGTCCGATCTTGGCCTTGGCCATCCTTTCGGTGTGCAGCTTGCCGTCGAAGGTAAGCTTAGCAAGATCAATCATTGCGAAGACGGTGTCCTTGCTGTCTGTGTAGACGATGTGTGGGTGCTCGGACAACGATATGTGCCCGATGGCTATGCCCGGCATTGCCGTAGATGTCGTGTCTTCGGCCTCTTCGTCATCCTCGGAACCAGTCTTGAATATGTTCCAGTTGGCGTTATGCTCGTCGTAGCTATGCGCGAATATCCTTGGCTTCACCATGCTGATGTGCGGGATGTGGATGTCACCTTTCAGCAGCGGCAGCAGCCTGATACTTGCGGAAAATTCCTTGAAGGAGGCTAGTGTGTCAGCGATGTCTGAACATCCGTGATAGAGCATGTGGCCCTGGGCACCGGCCTTCTCGAGGGAGTCAAACCTCTCTGCTGGATATGTGATCGAGAAGTCCTCCAGGGTCATTGTGACCTTCGGGAACCTCTTCAGGAGCGACACCTGGGCCTTGCCGAAGCTGATGTCTCCGTCAATGAACTGGTCGCCATACTTGTTTATAAGTCCGGTCAGTACGGAAGATGACAAAACCAGTTGAATTGCCAGGATCAGCACCACAAAAATGCCGGTCACCCATGCCGCTATCTTAAATATAGTCCTTTTCATATCCATGAAATATAGTTAACTCACAAAGTTAGTAATAATACTGCAGAATAAAAATTCAAAGTGGATGCTAACATTTTTGTTGCATAGGAGACGGCAAATTATTAATTTTGTAACCCTGAAACCTAGTCATGAAGTGACTGGGGGATTAACAATAATAATTATAAATTATTATGGAGACACCTTTTGTATATGACAGGTATGTCACAGCCAAATATTTCATAGCCCGCAAGAAGGAATGCAGTATTCTGGCAAATCTGCTTACGGCTGGAGAGCACGTGGTCATTTATGAGCCGCCCAAAACCGGAAAGATGTCGCTGATTCAGCAGACGCTGATAAACATGCGTTCTACCGGTTCGCAGTTCATGACTGTCTGCATCGACATGTTCAACCTCAGGACAATGGACGAGTTCCTTCTTCGGTTCGGAACGGCCGTGATGAAGGCTGCTCTGTCAACACCTGACCAGTACAAAGACGCTATACAGCGCCACCTTGAGGGCACACATTTCGTCTTTGACAGGGAGAGGTTCTATCAGGACGGGTCCATTGTTTCTCTCAACTGGTCACCGGATAGGAACGACATGGAGAAGATGATGAGGCTGCCTGGCCTCCTTGCGCAGGAGAAGGGGGCTCCTTTCTTTTTGATATTCAGAGAGTTCCAGACAATCATGAACTCAGATGAATACGAAACCCTGTTCTCTGTGATGGAGGCCATGTTCAAGGAACAGACGAACCGTCCGGGTGCTTCCTTCATCATGACGGGCTCGCGCGTCAATGCCATGAAGCTGATCTTTGCCGAGCGCAAGTTCTTCTACCGGCAGGTGGTGCATCTGCCGATTGCTCCGGTAGAAAACAGGGAGATAATCGAGCACGTGGTGAGAGGATTCCTCTACGGTTCCGGAAAGTCGTTCGACAGGGATCTGGCCATGGGTGCATGCGAACTCTTCAAGTGTAACCTCTGGTACATAAACCATCTTGCTTCCATCTGCGACCGCATGTCCAAGGGATTCATCAACGAGACTATCATGAAGGATGCGTTAAGGTCCATGATAGCCATCCATGAACCTCGTTTCATGAACATGATCGATGATCTTACGGACCATCAGATAAGTCTGCTGAAGGCTGTCCTTGACGGTGTGGTGAAGTTCAGTGCGTCAGATGTGATTGAGAAGTATCGTCTCAATTCATCAGCAAACGTAAGGCGAGTGAAGGATGCGCTTCGCAAGAAGGAGGTCCTGACCTTCAATGAGAAGGATGAGCCTGTGATCCTGGATCCTCTTTTCGAGTACTGGCTTGAGAATTACTATTTCGCTAAGCAATAATGTCTTATGAAGAAGAAACTTGTAGTGTTGACAGGCGCTGGAGTGAGCGCAGAGAGCGGAATATCTACATTCCGTACCAATAACGGCCTGTGGGATAACCATAAGGTTGAGGATGTTGCGTCGATCGAGGGGTGGTATAGGAATCCTCAGCTTGTACTTGATTTCTACAACGAGAGAAGACAGCAGCTGGGCACGGTAAAGCCTAATGCGGCTCATTATGCCATCGCGGAGCTGGAGAAGGAATGGGATGTTACAGTCGTCACTCAGAATGTGGATAATCTCCATGAGCGTGCAGGCAGCACAAGGGTCTTCCATCTTCATGGACAGCTGACCAAGGTGCGTCCGGAAAACTGCTGCAATGAAATGGACGGTTTTGACGAATCTACCGTCTTTGATATAGGATATGACGTCATCAATCTGGGAGATCTTGCTCCGAACGGAGCGCAGCTTCGCCCTCATATCGTGTGGTTCGGCGAGCCTGTGCCGTACATCAATGCTGCTATCGATCACGTGGAGAATGCGGATGTCCTTCTTATTGTAGGTACGTCACTGCAGGTATATCCTGCTGCGGGTCTGTATGCGTATGCAAAGGCGGGTACACCTATATATATAATAGACCCTGCTGAAGTGCTTGTAAAAGACGGCCGATTGACGCATATTAAGGAGGTGGCTACCAGCGGAATGGAAACTTTTAAAAATATTTTGAAATCAAAATAATATGCGTATCTTTGCAGCCCTATAATGAAAAGGAGGTGATTTAGATATGATTATAGTTCCAGTAAAGGAAGGCGACAGCATTGAGAAGGCTCTCAAGAAGTTCAAGAGAAAGTTCGAGAAGACAGGTGCAATCCGTGAGCTCCGCGCTAGAAAGAACTTCGTTAAGCCATCTGTGAAGAAGAGAATCCAGATGCAGAAAGCTATCTATGTTCAGCAGCTTCAGCTCAGAGACGAGCAGTAATTAATAAAGAAGATTATTTAGAGATTGTCAAGCTTTGATAAAGAGCTGCATGAGGCAGCCGCTTGCTTTCTAAAACTTTTAATATTTTACAAGTTTTTATGTACGCAATCGTAGACATTGCAGGCCAGCAGTTTAAGGTAGAGGCTGGTATGGAAATCTTCGTACACCGCCTTGCGGATGAGAAGGGCGCTACAGTTGAGTTCACCAAGGTTCTCCTTGTTGAAGAGGATGGCGCAGTTAAGGTAGGTGCACCTTACGTTGAGGGTGTAAAGGTTACAGCAACAGTTCTTGGCCGTGCCGAGAGAGGCGTTGCAGACGGTCTTAAGGGAGACAAGGTTCTTGTTTTCAAGAAGAAGCGTCGTAAGGGTTACCAGAAGTGTAACGGACACCGTCAGTATTTTACTAAACTTCAGATCAATTCGATCGCTTAATTAATTGAGGAGGAACAGAATATGGCACATAAAAAAGGCGTCGGTAGTTCTAAGAACGGTCGTGAGTCACATAGCAAACGACTTGGTATCAAGAAATTCGGTGATCAGGCTGTAAAGGCTGGCAACATCCTCGTTCGCCAGAGAGGTACAGTTCACAACCCAGGTCTGAACGTAGGTATGGGTAAGGATCACACTCTTTACGCTCTTATTGACGGTAAGGTAAGCTTCCGCAAGAAGGCAGACAACAAGTCTTACGTTTCAGTACTCCCATTCGAGAACTAATCCGAAGGAATCTGAAAAAGACATAAAGGCAATAATCCAATCGGATTATTGCCTTTTATTTTTTAATGAAAATATCTAAATTTGCATGTTTAGTTCGATTGATAATAGAATTTAAAATATACGTACTATGCTTACTCTTAAATTGCTTCGTGAAAATCCTGAATTCGTGATAGCGAAGCTTGCAGTAAAGAACTTTGATGCAAGAGAAATCGTCGAGAAGATCATAGCTCTCGATCAGAACAGAAGAGCTCTTCAGGCAGAGCTTGACTCATGCCTTGCAGAGCAGAAAAAGAAGGCTGCCCAGATCGGTGGTCTTATGAAGGAAGGCAAGAGGGAAGAGGCTGAGGCTGTAAAGGCTGAGGTTGCCGCTCTCAAGACCCGTTCCGCAGAAATAGAAAAGACATCGCAGGAGAACAATAATGAGCTTGACTCACTCGTTGTTCTTCTTCCGAATATCCCTTGTGACATGGTTCCTCAGGGAAAGACTGCTGAGGATAATGTCGTAGTGAAGACTGGCAATGAGATTCCTGAGCTGGGAGAGAACAAACTGCCGCACTGGGAGCTTGCCAAGAAGTACGATATCATCGACTTCGACCTCGGCGTGAAGCTCACAGGAGCCGGTTTCCCTGTCTATAAGGGAAAGGGTGCAAGACTCCAGAGAGCCCTCATCAACTTCTTCCTCGACTTCAATACGAGCGCAGGTTACCAGGAGGTGGAGCCGCCAATCATGGTAAATGAGGCTTCAGGTTTCGGTACAGGCCAGCTTCCTGACAAGGAGGGTCAGATGTACCATGCTACCGCTGATAACTACTACCTCGTCCCTACAGCTGAGGTTCCGGTTACCAACATCTTCAGAGATGTGATCCTCGCCAATAACGAGTTCCCGGTGAAGATGACAGCATATACTCCATGCTTCCGCCGCGAGGCTGGTTCATACGGTAAGGACGTCCGCGGCCTTAACCGTCTGCACCAGTTCGATAAGGTCGAGATCGTGCGAGTAGAGAAGCCTGAGGATTCATATGCAGCTCTTGATGAGATGGTTGCACATGTAGAGTCAATCGTGAAGGCTCTCGGTCTTCCATATAGAATCCTCCGTCTTTGCGGTGGCGACATGAGCTTCACTTCGGCAATCACTTACGACTTTGAGGTTTACTCAGCAGCACAGGAGAGATGGCTTGAGATCTCTTCAGTATCAAACTTCGAGTCATATCAGTCAAACCGTCTCAAACTCAGATATAAGGATGCTGACGGTAAGACACAGCTTGCCCACACTCTGAACGGCAGCTCGCTCGCGCTTCCGCGCGTGGTCGCAGCCCTTCTCGAGAACAACCAGAAGGGTGACAGGATCGAGATTCCTGAGGCTCTCCGTCCATACACAGGCTTCGATTACATTGACTAATCCTCTGTCATTTCGACTAGTGGAGAAATCTAAAATCATATTAGGCATCGATCCCGGAACCAATATTCTTGGTTACGGGATCATTCGTGTGGACTCTAAAGGTCCACACTATGTCGATATGGGGGTGTTCGACCTGAGGAAGATCAAGGATCCGTTTGAGAAGCTTGCCAATATCTTCTCTGGAGTAGGGGAACTGATTGAGACGCATAGTCCTGACAGTGTTGCTGTCGAGTCTCCTTTCTATGGAAAGAACGCCCAGGTCGTACTGAAGCTTGGCCGTGCCCAGGGCGCTGCCCTCACTGCGGCGGTCATGCGTGGCATTCCGGTTGCAGAGTATGCTCCCCGTAAGGCAAAAATCGCAATCTGTGGTAACGGAGCGGCATCGAAGGAGCAGGTCAGCATGATGATACAGAAGACTTTGAAAGTGGAACTTGACCCTAAGCATCTGGATGCGACCGACGCCCTGGCTATAGCTCTGTGTCACCACTATCAGATGACCAATCCACTTGCTGGGACCACAGGCAAGACAGACTGGAAGAAATTCCTTGAAAACAATCCGGACAGGATAAAAAAATAGATATCTCTTAAACCTTCGGCTCTCATAATTGTCCAATAAACTATGAAACATTCGATCAGGACTTTTACATTGACTCTGCTTGCCTTTCTGGTGGGCATCGTGGCTTCAGCTCAGAACCAGGTTTCTGTCAAGTTGAAGCTTGTAGACTCAAAGACTTCAGAACCGGTATCTTTCGCAACAGTTTCGCTGACCGTCAAGGGTGAGGATACTCCTGCGAAATATGTCCTTTCCGATTCGGAAGGAAAGGCGGAACTTGTAAAGGTCCGTCACAATACTTATATCCTTAAGGCTGAGCTCATGGGATACAAGACCCATACTCAGGAGGTGAAGGTTGACAAGTCTGTCGACCTGGGCGAGGTCAAGATGGAAGAAGATGTAGAGGTTCTTGATGCGGCAAGAGTGACTGATGTCGGAAATCCGATCATCATCCGTAAAGATACGATCGAGTATACAGCATCATCATTCAAGACTTCTGACAGTGATATGCTCGAAGAGCTCCTCAAGAAGCTTCCGGGAGTTGAGGTAGAAGCGGACGGATCTATCACTGCCAATGGTGAAACCATCACCAAGATTACAATCGATGGCAAGACCTTCTTTCTTGATGACCCACAGCTTGCTTCCAAGAATATTCCGGCAAAGCTTATTGAGAGAGTGAAGGTAGTGGAGAAGAAGTCAGATCAGGCTATCTTTACCGGTATCGATGACGGTGAGCATGAGACAGTCATTGACTTGACGATGAAGCCAGGAATGATGCAGGGATGGTTCGGAAACATCATGGGTGGCGGCGGTCATGATGTCCCTGGTGCCGGATCGGATATGAACGATTGGAGATATCAGGGAGCTGCGATGATGGGCCGATTCACAGAAAAGAGCCAGATCAGCATTATCCTCAACGGCAACAATACCAATAACCGCGGATTCAACGACATGGCCGGCAGCATGATGCAGGGCATGCGCGGAGGCGGTGGCGGCATGGGTATGGGCATGGGCGGCTGGGGCCGTGGTAACGGAATCACCACATCATGGATGGGTGGTCTAAACGGTGCCTTCACTCTGCTGGATGACAATATGGACCTTGCGGGAAACTACCTCTATAACGGTTCAATCAATGACGTGATGGAGGAAAGCTCGAAGATTACATATCTTGAAGATGGCAGCCGTCTTCTCAATGATGAGACAGGAACGGGCCGCACTATGACTCAGGGCCACAGATTCGGAATGAGACTGGAGCATAAGTTCTCGGAGAATACATCGATCCTCTTTGAGCCTCAGTTCAATTTCGGATACGGAAACTTCAACGAGAATTCTCTCTTCAGTACTGCAACTGAGAGGGATGGCGTCGCAACTCCTACGAATGAGGGTTATACTTCGCGTAACGGTCTTAATGACAACTGGCGCACAAGCGGTTTCCTTCTTCTCAGACAGAGACTTGGAAAGCCTGGCAGGACGATTTCTGCAAATATACGCTACAGCTTCAGCGACAATAATATGCAAGGATTCAATCAGTCGTTGACTAAGATTCTGGATGCCCAGACCGCACAGTGGGGCAGCGAGATTGTAAACCAGAGGTACGACCAGAATTCGAAGAGTACGTCGCTCAGCGGTCGAGTAGTCTATACTGAACCTCTGGGAGCAGGCTTCTTCATCGAGACCAACTATCAGTACAGCTGGAATAAGAATACATCATTCAAGGATACATTCAACAGCGGTGAGGGTGAGCTTGTAGACGGAAGATTGGTGTTCTATAGTGAAGGCGAAGTCTTTGATCCTATCTATTCAAACTCAATCAACAATACCTCCCAGAACCACAGGGCCGGTGCCAGCCTCACATATCAGAAGGATAAGATTCGCGCCCAGCTCGGTGCTGCATACAATCCGACAATCACTGACAACGTGACATCAGGTCATGATCCATATCATAATGTGTCGCACAACTGGTCACCGCAGGCGAGCTTGAACTATGAGTTCAATGACAACACCAACATCCGTTTCTTCTACTGGGGCCGTTCGTCGCAGCCGTCGACCAACCAGCTCCTTCCTGTGCCGGACAATTCTAACCCATTGAACATATCTCTCGGTAATCCGAACCTGAATCCGTACTTCAATCACAGTCTGCGCGGAAACTTCGGATATACAAACAAGAAGACCTTCACTTCGGTGAATGCACGTTTCGGTGCCGGTCTCGTTCAGGATGCGATTACAAACGCACAGTGGTACGACCCATCAGGAGTACAGTATTCTATTCCGGTAAACGGCCCTGGAACAGGAAATGTTGACCTGCGTGTGATGGTGAATTCTCCTTTTGGAAAGTCCGGTTTCTCGATATTCTCGATGTCATACGGACGCTACAACCAGTCCACTTCGTTCATCGGTTCAGGAGCTCTCGAGTCGGAGAAGTATTATGATCCGGAGACTGCGACATTTGATTATGCGGCTTTCAATCGTGACTACAGCGACCTCTCTGCAAGTGACGACTTCGTGAACAACAAGACCCAGACGATGAGCTTCACTCAGAGACTCCGCCTCACATATAGAAATGACTTCGTCGAGGTGACCCTTGGAGGACGTACGAGGATGAACAAGTCGTGGTACACGATGAAGAACAGCCAGCTTCAGGCTACATGGAACAACCAGATCGATGCTTCGATGAACTGGACTATCCCTGGCGGCATCAACATCATCTCTGACGTGGACTATAACTGGTATAACGGATATACGACTCCACAGGAGGACGAGATTATCGTTAATGCCGAAATCACCAAGCTGCTCTTCAAGAACAAGTGTACGCTTGCCCTTAAGGCATACGACATCCTCGGTCAGTCTAAGAACCTTTCGGTTTCAGACTCAGCCAACTACCACATCGAGACAAGAAACAACACTCTCGGAAGATACATCATCCTCTCGTTCACTTACCGCTTCGGTAACTTCGGAGGCCCTGGTGGCGGAAGAGGTCCTGGTGGTCCAGGCGGACATGGCCCTATGGGTCGCCGACCGTTCTAAAATCAAATACATCGTCGCAGAAGAATCGGCCAATTCTTTTGCGACGATTGACTTTTTGTGGATTTTTCGCCTGCATTAGTCCATCGTCGCCAAAGTTTGGGTCATTTCTTTGACGACGATGAACAGTATGGATAGTGGTGTGTGAACTGGTGGTGTCGGCTCAATGAAATATCCCGGTTGTTTTCCATTTTAGTTCCTGTGAGCCACTTTGTAATCATATTCTTCGCCATAGCCATATACAGCAGAATCGAAGATAATAGTTCTAGTGAACTTTATTCGTTTAGGATTCACTAGAACTGGCAATATGAATGACATTCGGGAGATATTTAGCAGTTCTAGTGAACTTAGACAGCCAGATGTTCACTAGAACTCGTAAAACTGAACGGGTAGATGGAAGAAAGGGCAGGTCTAGTGAATATCGGTAGTGAAATGTTCACTAGAACTGCTAAAAATACGTCGTTGACTACCTGGTGCCGAATCGTACTGCGAGGGCGAGGAGGAGAAGGATGAATACGAATGTGCACACGCGGCCGGTGATGTCGCCGTGGCTTACGAAGAATGTGATGTCGTCCCTCAGAGGGATCTGACCTTTGATGACAGCCTGCTCCCACCATGGAGTGGGCTGTTGTATTTTACCGCTCGGGCTGACGATGGCGCTGATGCCGGTGTTGGCGCAGCGGGCGATGGCGCGGCGGGTCTCGATCGCGCGCAGCGACGCGTAGCTCAGGTGCTGGCGGTATCCCGGTGTGTTGCCCCACCATGCGTCATTGGTGATGATGGCCATTGCGCGTGCTCCCTTGCGGATGTAATCAGTATAGTATTCACCATATACGGACTCATAGCATACTGCGCAACCTATCTCTGTGTTCTGACCCTCCACATCCTTCACATTCAGAAGTGTGATCTCGTCCTGGCCTACGCATCTGCCCATTACGCCGCCGAGCATGTCATCTATCTTGCAGAAGATACGTGGATATGGGGTCTGCTCCACGGCAACTACAAGCTTGCTCTTGTGGAAGATCTCTGTGCGCGCTGTTCCGTCGATCATGAGCGCCGAGTTGTGTGACTCTACCCAGAGGTCTCTGCCGAGATCTCTGGCAGTATATGATGGCGCTTCTGCCGCATTGATATAATCATAAGCGGACGCTCCGAAAAGCATGTTCACGTTAGGGTAGTCCTTGAGCAGGGCGGTGAATCTTCTCCATGTGCGGCTTCTCTCGTATTGTCCTACGACAATGTCTCCAGTAAAGGTTTCCGGCGCGACTATGAGGAGGGGAGCGGCGGTCGAGTCGTTCTTCCTGTAGCCGAGATCCTTTACGATCTGAGCCTCAAGAATAGCGTTCTGCTGGTCCTGGGTCATCGCTTGGAACTTGTTGTAAGGATCAATGTTCGGCTGGATTATGAGCACTTCAAGGTTTTCGTCGCTAACCATGGCGTCTTCATACTTGCTTCCAACTGCGGCTGAGACGATGAATGGTGCGATAAGAAGTGCGGCAAGGCCTGAGAATGCGGCTGTCTTCGCTTTCCAGTTCCATGTGAAGATTGAGCCGTCCGAAAGGCTCACAAGCAGTCCGAAGATGCTCAGGTTGCTCGCCCACACCCAGAGCGAGCCTCCGAGCGAGCCGGTGAACTCATACCACTGGATAGATCCTATGCTTCTTGCGAAAGCATTTCCGAGCACTAGCCACGGCCATGATATCTCAGCGTCAAAGTAGAATCTTTCCCATGCGATCCAGGTGACCATCAGGAAGATGTATGGAAGCGCTCCGCTGAATTTCTTCTTGCTCAGTCGGAAGAGTCCGAAGACGAGGGACATCTGGAATGCATTGGCGAATACAGCGAAGAGACCTCCGCCGACAGTGGCATTGCATACCCAGAACGTCGTGATAGCATTCCAAAGCACGAATGCGGAGTAATGATATATCCAGACATGTTTTTTATCTGAAAGAGTTGCTATGCGTTCCACGCATAACAACGGTATGATACCGAAAAGCGCGAGAAATCCGGTGTGGGGCACGAGATATGGAATCGACATCATCACTGCAAAAAGCAGCACCAGGCCCCATAGTATCATATTTTCCTTTTTCATTCTGTACTTGGCATTAGTGGTGCTGCAAAGATATAAATAAAATTACTACCTTTGTTCGTTATGTTGATTGATATGCTCAAAGGATTCCTCGTCGGAATTTGTGCGTCGGCCCCTATCGGACCGATCGCAATCCTCGTTGTGCAGAAGTCACTTAGCATGGGTCACAAGGCAGGATTTGTTTCCGGTCTTGGAGCCAGCGTCGTAGATACATTCTACGCGTCCATAGCGATTTTCGCTCTTGCCTTTGCGCAGAGGTTTCTTGAGGACCACCGCGTCATCATCCTCATTGCCGGAGGAGTAGTGCTGGCAGTCCTTGGTCTGTCTATGGCCCTGAAAGACCCTTTCCGCAAGATGAAGTCTGACGGCTCTACGGTCTCTCCAAAGGATTTCGGCAAGGCTGTGATGATGGCACTGTCGAATCCGGGAGCAATATTCGTCATGCTGGCACTGTTCGCATTCTTCGGCATTGCCAACAAGTCGCCGCATGACTGGAGTGTGATGCCGATCATTCTCTCCGTGAGCGCAGGTTCTGTGACATATTGGTTCAGTATGTCATGGCTGCTGAGCCGTTTCAGACATAAGTTTCAGATGCACACCATCCTCTGGATAAGCAGGGTGACAGGTGCCTTGATAGTGATAATAGGAACCGCATTGCTCGGCAAGGGCCTGTTCATGGTCCTCTTGCAGGGAGTGCCAATACAATAAAGATATGGAAAACTCTAAAGTATTCTTCACAGACCTGAGGACAGTCCCAGGTAACGACATGCTGACCAAACTTGAGCGCCTTATCAGAAGGGCAGGTATCGCAGACATCGATTTCGAAGGCAAGTTCACTGCCATCAAGATCCACTTCGGTGAGCCAGGCAACCTCGCATACATCCGTCCTAACTATGCTGCGCGTGTAGTGGACGTCATCCGCTCCCTTGGTGGAAAGCCTTTCCTAACAGACTCGAACACTCTTTATACAGGAGGTCGCTCGAACGCCGTAGACCATCTCAATGCTGCGATGGAGAACGGCTTCAACAGGATTGGTGCGCATGCTGACGTCATCATTGCTGACGGTCTGAAGGGTACTGATTATAAGGAAGTTCCTGCAGGTGGAAAGTATTGTCCGTCACCAAAGATCGGTGCCGCTATCGCTGACGCGGACATCGTCATTTCCATGAACCACTTCAAAGGTCATGAGCAGAGCGGATTCGGTGGTGCGCTGAAGAACCTCGGAATGGGTTCGGCAAGCGTCGGAGGAAAGCTTGAGCTTCACTCTTCGTCTCAGCCATGCATCGATCTTGCGAACTGCATTGGATGCCGCGTATGTGAGAAGTATTGCCGTCATGATGCAGTAAAGGTAGTGGACAAGAAGGCTGTCATCGACTATGACAAGTGCGTAGGTTGTGGCCAGTGCGTTGCCGTGTGTCAGAAGTCTGCCGCAATCGTAAAGGACTATGATACATCTGAGGTACTTAACAGCAAGATCGCAGAGTATGCGTATGCTGTTGTGAACGGCAAGCCTTCGTTCCATATCAGCTTCATCATGAACGTGTCGCCTAACTGCGACTGCTGGAACCACAATGATGCAGCCATCGTTCCGGACCTCGGAATCGCCGCCTCATTTGACCCTGTTGCCCTTGACTGTGCTTGTGCTGACCTGGTGACTGCGGCTCCAAGCCTTCTTGGAAATGCGATCTCGGATAAGGATGCAAAGCATGAAGGCGAGTGCACATGCGGCCATCACCATCACCACAAGGGTGAGGACAAGTTCCGCATCGTTCATCCTGACACCAACTGGAAGGCTGGTGTAGAGTACGGCGAGAAGATCGGTCTCGGAACCCGTGCTTACGAACTGGTAATCGTTAAATAAAGATATGGCAGGAAAATCAACTGAAAAGAAAGGATTCTTCAGGCATTGGATAGTCCGTAATCTTCTGGCAGCAGCAATCATCTGTGTCGTGCTCATCGTAGGTGCTATGGTGTTCCTTAATGTTGCGACCCAGCATAACCGTGAGCTTGCTGTGCCGGACTTCAGAGGTATGACTGTACAGGAGGCGCAGGCAGCTGCGGAGGCTGTCGGCATCCGTGTTGAGGTCATTGACTCTGTATATTCACAAAGGAACCGAGGCAAGATCAAAAGTCATACGCCGTCAGCCGGCACGTTGGTCAAGAATGGCCGTAGAGTACTTCTGACTGTCAATGCAGTCAATGCAAGGAAGGTTACAGTTCCAAACCTTGTCGGTTATTCATTGAGACAGGCAATCCCTGAACTGGATATGCGCGGACTTGAACTGGGACGTCTTATATATAAAAATGACATTGCTACCAACAACGTCCTCCAACAGCTCTATCGTGGCCGTTCAGTGGCTCCGGGAACAGAGGTTGAGGCTGAGTCGGTCATTGATCTGGTGGTCGGATTGAACCCATCTGATTACGAGACGACGATTCCGAGCGTGGTAGGAAAGGATGAGAAGGCGGCAAGGAAAGCTCTCCATGATTCTTATCTCAATGTCAAGAGATCGGTCTTTGACAAGGACGTGACAACGTGGGAGGACAGTCTCAGTGCAGTTGTCTATAAGCAGAACCCTGCTCCGTCAGAGTATACTGTCGGCATGGGTACTGACGTTACCATTTATCTTAAGAAAGCAGAAGAAGTACAGGAGTAGGGATGGCAGACAAGGATTTATACATGGATTTTGAGGATGCGCCTATCGAGGATTTCGATCCTATGAAGGCCGGTGACGAGGTTGCGTATGAGGATGAGCAGCAGGAGATGTTCGAGCATTACCGCTTCGATATCGCTGCCGGCCAGGTGCCTATGCGTGTGGACAAGTATCTTGCTACACATATGGAATTCACCTCGCGTCACCGCGTGCAGATGGCCATCAAGGCCGAATACATCCGTGTCAACGATAAAATTGTAAAGGCAAACTATGTTGTGCGCCCGGGCGATGTGGTGAAGTTCGTCATGCCATATCAGAGGCGTGGATTGGAGATTCTTCCTGAGGCTATTCCATTGAACATAGTTCATGAGGACGAGGACGTGCTTGTGCTCAACAAGGAGCCGGGCATGGTTGTGCATCCGGGTCACGGACACTTCAGCGGTACCCTCGTAAATGCGCTTGCGCATCATCTCGGTCTTTCGCAAGGCCCTGATGCTGAGGATGAGAGGATGGGTGTACTCGTACACCGTATCGATAAGGATACTTCTGGTCTTCTCGTAGTTGCAAAGAACGAGGAGGCTCAGCTGAACCTCGCAAAACAGTTCTTCGTGCACTCGATAGAGCGCCGATATGTGGCGATAGTATGGGGTAACCTCAAGGAGGATGAAGGCACGATTACCGGCAACATCGGACGTGACCCTAACGACCGCATGCGCTTCAAGGTGTTCCCTGAGGGAGACCATGGCAAACATGCAGTGACCCATTACCGTGTCCTTGAGCGCTTCGGCTATGTGACAGTCGTGGAATGCCGTCTGGAGACAGGCCGTACCCACCAGATCCGTGTACATTTCAATTGGATTGGTCATCCGCTCTTCAATGATGAGAGATACGACGGATCCGAGATCAGGAAGGGTACGATCTACGCAAAGTACCGTCAGTTCATAGAGAACTGCTTCAAGCTTCTCCCAAGGCAGGCCCTCCATGCCAAGACGCTTGGCTTTGTCCACCCAAGGACAAAGCAGATGGTTCGCTTCGACTCCGAGCTGCCGTCTGACATGCAGGCGCTGATTGACAAGTGGAGGAAGTATTCTGAGAATATGAGTCAGTTTCTCGAGGACTAGAAACTGACTCATAATGCCCTCTGGGCATAAAAATAAAAATACCGGAAATGTAGTATACTCATTTCCGGTATTTTATTTATCTTTGTAATGCTGTTACATGCAGCAGACATATTAAGCGAAAGTGTTTTCGTAAATCCTTGAAAGAAAATGTGGTAGTTTTCATGTACCGGGTTGCGAATGAACGCTTCTGCTCGTGTATAGGTATCGCTATGCCCGATTCTTCGGGCGTACCCCATATCCATACCGAGTGTGGGGTATTCATGTTTATCGGTACATAGGTCTTACCACAACCTTCTTTCAGATAAGCGAAATGGGCCTCACACTTTCTTTTATGCAGAGGCCTATGTGGCTCAGGCCTTTGGAACTTCAAAACTATGAAAAAGTCGATATATTCGATCATCATCCTCCTGCTTTGCTTAGCAGGAGGGGATGCTTATGCTCAGCGGATAGTAAGTGACAGGTATACCTACCGTTATGTGATGTCAGAGACTGAATCGTTCCAGCAGGCCCAGGTTAATGCCGTCAGGCAGGCCCAGCTCGGGATGATCGCCGACCATTTCGGTACATTGGTTTCTTCTACGACAGCCATGACCATATCGGAGACTGTAAGCAGCGTTACTTATGGCGATGTCGAGGTGAAGGGAGAATGGCTCGAAGACACAGCCCCTCCTGTCATACTCAAGTCAGTCGTCAATGATCACTTTGTTCTGGACGTGACCGTATCAGGCAGAATCCGTGAGATTGTTTCCGCTCCGATTGACCTCAAGTGCCATGTGTTGAAGAATGGTACGGATGTCAGATATTCTTCTTTGGACTTTACCCACGGTGATAGACTTTACCTGTCTTTCAAGAGCCCGGTTGACGGTTATGTCGCTGTTTATCTTGGAGACCGTCAGACAGTCAACTGTCTTTTCCCATATAACGGCCTTTCGGCTGATATAATGAAAGTGGATGCCGGTGATGAGTATGTATTCTTTTCAAAGTCAAAATCAGGAAAAATAGATCCGTTTGCAGTGAGGGAGTATCCATTAGGGTGCAGCCCTGGGGTAGACATGGAGATGGTGCGTCTGTATGTGGTCTTTTCTCCCAATAAGTTCACCAAGGCAAACGATAGTGCCGACGGCAATCTCCGAACCCTGGCCTTCAATGATTTCCACGCTTGGCTCTCTAGAGTAAGGCGGACAGACCCTGAAATGAATCTCATTCCATTCGATATCATTATAAGAAGAAATTAAACTGCTGAGATATGAAAAGACTTATGAAAACCTTACTTCCATTGGCAGTGTGGTGCTTGATGGGGGCCATACACGCTCAAGCGCAATCTGTGACTTCGGAGAGCATCTCTTTTAGACTTGAGGATGTTACTGAGATGTTCATGCCGCCTGATCTTCGTATGAATATCAAATTCATTGATGACAACAATAATAATATCCTTGAAGCCGAAGAAAGCGGATACATCCTGCTGGAGATTTCCAACAGAGGAGGTAAGGCAGACAATGTCAAGGTGACTGTGACGCCAGCAGACAGAAGCTATGGTGTCGATTTGGGGCAATCTGTCATTAATACCTATGTAGATAAGAACAGTTCGACAGAGGTGCATGTCCCGATGACAGCCTCCCTGCATGTCCCTACTGGATTTACCAAGTTCAATATTGTGGTGTCCGAGCCTATGGGTTATGACATCAATGCGACTTTGGAGCTGTCAACATTCGAATTCCAAAGAGCCAAGTTGAATCTGAATGGTGTCGAGATCAGCGACTCAGGCGTGGATACAAAGCCGTATAACGGAAATCCGGATAATAAGCTTCAGAACATGGATGTGGTAAGAGCGACTGTCCTGATACAGAATATCGGTGATGGAGAGGCAAAGAAGATTAGATATACGATATCATCCAAGGATCCGAACATCCGCCTTCTTACGATGTCTGGCTACGCACAGTCTATTACTGGCGAGGTGGCTGACATGTTGGTAGGACAGACAAATGAGATATCATTCCGACTCAGTCCGAATGCCCATTATACTCATAAGGGAGACTTCATTCCGGTATACCTCACTGTAATGGAGGACAAAGGTTTCGGTAACATAACTTCTCAACAGATTCCGATCCCGTTCGATGCTGCGACAGTAAAGCCGGAAACGGTGAAGGTTGAGGGTAACAAGGAGATGCTTATGGCTTCGCTTGGCACAAAGGTGATTTCGAACGATGCCCGAGTGACTTCTGAGGCACGATACAAGGACATTATGGTGGCACCTCTCGGCCAGTCAATATATCAGAATGCAATTGCGATAGTCATCGGTGCGGAAGAGTATCAGGATAAGGCGATAGCTCCGGCTCCTTATGCGGCACGTGACGCAGAGGTCATGTCGGAGTATTTCAGAAAGTCGCTCAACATCAAGGATGTGCGTACATATACGGACGGCCAGGCTACAAGATCTGAACTTAAGCGTCTTTTTGATCCGCAGAGAGGATCGCTGGTCTATTCGGTTGTGCCGGGACAGACCGACCTTTATGTCTATTATTCCGGTCATGGAGTGCCTATGACAATGCCTGATGGAAGCAAGGATGTATTCCTTATTCCTTATGACGTGGGCAAGGACTGGATATCCGAGGATGGTTACAGTCTCAATAAGCTGTATAAGGAACTTGCGTCCCTGAATGCAAAGTCGGTGACAGTGATTCTTGATGCCTGCTTCAGCGGCAGTTCAAGGACCAGCGAGGTCTATGCGTCCCAGTCCATTGCAAATCAGAAGTTCGTGATAGTGGATGAAACGGAAATGGAACAGCCATGGCTGAATAATCCTTCTTTCAGAGTGTTTACATCTTCGCGAGGAGACCAGACCTCACAGGCAAACGACAGGACACGTTCAGGAAGGTTTACCTACTACCTCGCTGTAGGCCTTCAGGGTGATGCGGATAAAGATGGTAACGGAAAGATAATGATGTCAGAACTGGTCGAGTTCGTGACTTCGAATGTCGATAAGGAGACCTCTGGACAGCAGACTCCGCAGTTCAATGGAAACAGTGATTTTGTTGTGGAAGTAATCAGATAGCACTATGAAGATCTTTAATATAATAGCTGCCGGCGTGCTGATGGTGATGGGCTCATTGTCAGCACAGGGACAGACGACTCTACCTGAACCAAAGAAGAACGACGTCTCTATCGGAAATGTGAAGTTGTCACGCGATGACAAGGACCTTGTTCTTGACTATGAGATAAGGCTTGGCGACAATGTGCTGTCTTGCTCAGTCGAGGTGATTATGCTTGTTGGCGGTGTGGATGGCCAGAAATATCCATTGACAGCATCAGAGCTCAAAGGAGACTTCGGTAAGATAACCCAGTCCGGCGCCAAGCAGATAAGGTATAATGTTGAAAGGAGCAAGGAGAGGCTGGCTGGCAGGGATATCCGTTTCACATTGAATGTCAAAGGTAAGAATGTTCTTGACGACGAGATACTGGCGATGGGTTCAGTCGCTGTTATGCCGCAGATGTCATACGGTCTGATGCTGGGATATGTGAAGAAATTTGGTGGATATATCAAGTTCAGAAGTGATTTCAACTTCGCCCAGGCTTCGTATCAGTGTAACAGTACCGGAGAAATCGATGGGGGAGGATACATGTGGTCAAGCGGCGCCAGACGCCAGTCAAGGATGCAGGCTACCGGCGGAGTCCTTTTCCGTGCTGCAAAATGGCTTTACCCATACGCAGGAGTAGGTTATGGATCCAGAAGCGTGCACTGGCAGGACTGGGAAGGAAACTGGGCTCAGGTCTCTGACTATTCATGCGTTGGTGTTGCTGCAGAAGCCGGTCTGATCCTGAAACTCGGTCCTGTTGCAGTATCTGCAGGCGTTTCCAATACCGCCTTCAAGTTCACTGAGCTTGAGGTTGGAGTAGGTGTAATGTTTTAAAATAACATTGCTATGAAAAGAACACTTTATATTTTGACAGTATGTATGCTGGTCGTTTCATGCATGGGATTCAATGAGACGGGGCCGGATGAGATGACCGTGCCGGAAGTAAAATCCTTTACCGTGGATGATAATGGCGGAAGTCTGGTGTTTACTTTGACATCGACGGTTGATAAGAAAGTATTAGGCCGCATTAATGAATGTGGCTTCTATTACGGAAAGGATAGGGATATGTCTGATGCAGAGCGTGTTGTGTGCAAAGTAGCGGGTACTGAGTTCTCAGCGGATATTGCTCTTCACGAGTATGGCGAGACTTTTTATGCCGCTTCATTCGTTACAAGTGGGGCAGGAACTCACGAGATGACTTCAGAAGCGAAGGAAATGACGCTAGGGGAGTTGAAGGACTATGTTGAACTGGAAACTCCAGACCTTTTATCTTACGACAGGAATTCTGCGAGAGTGGAGGTCTCATATGAGGCCGCAGAAGGAGTTGTGGTGACTGAGTATGGTATATGCTATGCTGACTTCGCTGATCCTAAACTTTCTGATAATTCTTCTGAAGCTGTTGAAGGTGTTGTATCGGTTGATGGCTTGGAGCCAGGTAAGGCTTACCACATGTGTCCTTATCTGAAGGATGGAGAGCATGTTGTTTATGGTAAATCAGTACCACTTGCAGTATATGGACTTCCTGTGGTTGTTACTGCTGAAAATCCAGAGAAGAATACGGATTCGGCTGTGCTGTGTGGAGAAGTTCAGGATGATTGTGGAAAGAAAGTGACAGAGAGAGGTTTCTTGTGGCGTGCCGATGCAGTGCAAAGTCTTGATCCGGAAAGTGATAATAAGGTCAAGGCAGGTTCTGGACTCGGCCCTTTCAGTGCAACCATAGGAGAATTGGAACCTAACAGAAATTATTCATTCTGCGCATATGCCGTAAATGAGGAAGGCATTGCTTTCGGTGAGGTGGTAAGGTTTACGACGGGTGTTGCTATGCCCGTGCATGGCTTGCCTGAAGTGGTGGATATCACTCCTTTTAAGGCTGTATTCCATGGAAATGTCCTTAGTGACGGTGGCGAAACCCCGTCAGAGTTTGGATTCTTCTGGGGATCTGACAAGAATGTTGACAAAAAGATAGTTTGTACAGGAGAAGACTTTATGTATGAGGTGGAGGGACTGCAGCGCAATACCGTCTACTATGTGAAGTCTTATAGTATAAACAGCAAAGGAACTGCATATTCCGACCTGCTTGAGTTCAGGACCTTGCCGGAACTCCCGGAGGTCTCAACCGGTCAGGTGTCAGGAATTTTCGAGTATGGTGCAGTCTGTAGCGGCACCATCATAGATGACGGTGGTGCTGAAATACTGGACAAAGGAATCTGTTATTCAGCAGGAACAGAATTTTCATCTGCAACAAAGATATCTTCAGGAAGGGGCCTTGCTGCATTTACATGTACTGTCGACGGTCTGGATCCGAACAAGACATATTATGTATGTGCCTATGCAGAGAATTCTGCCGGAATATCTTATGGCGAACAGATGTCGTTTACGACGGAGACTGCCTTGGCGGAGCTAAGTGTTACTGTCGTGACGGATGTCACATCTTCTACTGCAGCACTTCGATCCTCTGTTCTGGATGAAGGAGGCGAAAACCCACATGAGGCAGGTTTTTATTACTCTGAGTCGGAAAATGCAGAGGCGGCCTTCTCGCAGAAAGTTATCTGCATGCTGGATGATGACTCATTTTGTGCTGTGATATCAGGATTGACAAGATCCACAAGGTACTATGTGCGCCCTTATGCTGTCAATTCGGCTGGGGAAACAGTGGGAGAGACCGTAGTATTCACCACATTGGCTGAGATGCCTGCTGTGGAGACAGCGGAAGTAACCCAGGTCAAGGATATTACTGCTGTTAGCGGCGGCACCGTTCTCGATGACGGTGGTGGAGAGATATTGGCCAAGGGAGTTGTATGGGATGTGGAGCCTGATCCTACCATAAGCCTTGCGACTAAAACCGATGAAGGCAAAGGTGCCGGAGAGTTTGTCAGCAATATTTCCGGACTCCGATTCAGCACACGATATTATGTCAGGGCCTATGTTACCAACTCAGCAGGAACTGCTTATGGTCAGACAAGGGAGTTTGTTACAATGGATAAGGACTTGTCTGCTGCAGGTACGGCTAACTGTTATATCGTGTCAGAAAGCGGTTTGTATAGATTTCATCCTGTCAAGGGCAACGGTTCTGAGTCTGTTGGTGAGATTAAATCGGTTTCTGTCCTTTGGGAGTCGTATGGAAATTCAACACTGCCAAAGGTTGGAGCTTTGATTCCAGAGGTTTCGTATAAGGATGGATATGTCAGTTTCAAGACGTCTGAAAAGTTCCATGAGGGCAATGCTGTAATTGCTGTGAAAGATGCTCGTGGAGAAATTCTTTGGAGTTGGCATATCTGGTTGACTGATGTGCCGGATGAATGTGTTTATGCTAACGATGCCGGGATATTGATGGACCGTAATTTAGGGGCGACTTCTGCTACTGCCGGCGATGTGGGAGCTTGGGGACTCTTGTATCAATGGGGGCGTAAGGATCCTTTTCTCGGCACTGAGGGCAAATCATCATACGATATGGTTCAATCTACGGGTAAGTGGACTTTTAATAAAACAGATGGGGGTAAAGGAACAATGGAATACACGATTAAGCATCCGACAGAATTCCTGAGTGAGAATACTGCCTATAATAATGATAGTAGTGATTGGCAATGGCCCCCATCAGATAAATCCAGATGGTCTCCAGATAAGACACTATATGATCCGTGTCCAAGAGGGTGGCGGGTCCCTGATGGTGGAATTGAAAGTCCATGGTATGTGGCTGGATTTCAATTACAGGATTTCAATAGTGCATACTATGGCATGACTTTCGGCACGGAAATGAGTTCCCCGGCTACGTGGTATCCTGTTGTTGCTTATATAGACTACGACGGACGTTTCATTTGGTCAGGACAGTACCCACATGC
The DNA here is from genome assembly GCA_017631875.1 of Bacteroidales bacterium. Next base: position 24,219 of record JAGBSL010000002.1, read on the forward strand.
GTACTATTGGACAAATATCATTGGAGATGTATTTATGTTCTCCGAGGATGATCTTGAGGTAGGTGAATCGTATATGTCAACCAGACCCGTGTGCGAGGGCCATCCTGTCCGTTGCATGAAAGATATGTAAATATTAACCACTAAATTCATATAGCCATGAAAACTTTTAAGATCATGATGGCTGCGGCCATCTTCGCAGTAGCGGCAATGTTTGCTGAGCCTGTTTGTGCACAGGAGTATACGAGAAGAGAGAAGAGGGATCTGGAACGTACCATGAAGAAACAGCAGGAGGCCTTCTATAAGAGATCTCCAAAGATGGTTCGTCAGACTGCCAAGGAATGGGAGAAGGAAGGTTGGAAATCCATGAACATGCCGATCGAGAAGCAACTTCAGATGACATGGGAGAGGGAAGTCCTGATGGATGAGGAAGGTTATCCTAAGTATGTATCAGTGACTACTCAGGCAATGGGTAGTAATTTCAGTGCTGCCCAGATGGCGGCTGAGAACATTGCCAAGGTGCGTATTGCAAGCAATATCTGCTCTTCTGTGGCAACGCTTGCTGACATCGCATTGGCAAACAATGAGACAACTCCTGAACTGACCGCTTCAATCTCCAAGGCTGTTGAAAATTCCAAGATCATCGTTTCCGAGAAACTTGGAAAGGTCGTTCCGGCCACAGTGGTATATAGGAAGGTCGGCAATAATTATGAGGTAAGGGTTATCGCCATTTACGATCAGCGTCAGGCAATGAAGATCGCTCATGAGGTTGTCATGGAGGAACTCAAGAATGAGTCAGAAGAGAACAGGAGGCAGCTCGAGGCTATGATGGGACTTGACCAGATCAGAAGCCAGTATAATGACATGACATTCGAGGAGTAACACTTTGCATAAAATGTTTAAGAGAATCATTCTGATGCTTATGCCACTGGCCATTGCGCCGGTGGCATCTGCTCAGGACTTCCAGAAGATCTTTGACGATTTCAGGAAGTCCAATCAGCAGGAATTCGATAGTTTTGCTGATAAGGCGAACAAGGAGTATGCTGAGTTTCTGCGAAAAGGCTGGGAATGGTTCGAAGGTAAGGAACCTGTTTCACCGCCTGTTCAGGAGGAGATGGCTCCTCCTGTTGTAGTACCTGAAGAGGAACTCAAGGAGGAGAAGGAAGACAAGGAGATACAGTATGAGGTTGTTCCAGAGCCTGATCCTGTTCCGGAGCCGGTCCCTATAGAGCCTGTGCAGGAGGTTCCGGATCCGGCATCCAAGACTGTCGTCTTTGATCTGTATGGAACCCGATGTACGGTCCGCTTCGACATGGACAGCCGTCCTTTCCTGAAGGGAAGTCCTGAGGAAGGACTCGCCGGATTGTGGGAGGAATTCTGTTTCTATGAAGGTCTTGACAATCTGCTGTTTGACCTTTATGGCTATCGTGAATCTCTGAATTTGTGTGACTGGGCCTATTATAAGTGCGTCCGTGAGTTATGCAGTACCGTGTATCCTGACAATTCTACCGAAGCAGGGCTTATGCAGGCGTTTATCCTCACTCAGTCCGGTTTCACTCTCAGGCTTGGAATCGGCAGCGATGGCAGGGTATATCCTCTGATGGCTGCTGAATGTACCTTGTATGATTATCCATATTATGAGATACAGGGACAGGAATTCTATGTACTCGAGGAAACTGAGGATGAAGATATGGTGATAATGACCGTGGAATTTCCTGCTCCGACCCACCCTATGAGGATAAGCCTCGAGCAGGAGAATATGTTTGCGGAAAATATATCCCAGACACGCACCTTGGCTTCCCAAAGATATCCTGAGATGAAAACTGCTGTTTCTTCCAATCTGAATCTCATATCGTTCTTTGACGAATATCCTTTGGCGTTTGTCAACAATGACTTGAGGACCAGATGGAGATTCTATGCCAATGTTCCTATCAGTACTCATGTCAGGAAATCGGTTTATCCTGAATTCAGACGACTGCTGACAGGTCTGGATGAACTTTCCGCAGTCAATGTGCTACTGAATTTTGTCCAGACGGCTTTTGTCTATGAGTATGACGACAAGGTGTGGGGCACGGACCGTTCCTTCTTTGCAGATGAGAGCCTTTATTATCCGTATTGCGACTGTGAAGACCGTTCTGTACTGTTTTCGCGCCTTGTGCGTGATCTGCTTGGGCTTGATGTCGTGCTGTTGTATTACCCTGGGCATTTGGCTACGGCAGTGAAGTTCAGTTCTGAGGTTTCCGGCGATTACATCACCTATGACGGAGCCCGTTATACCATCTGTGATCCTACCTACATAAATGCACCAGTCGGCATGACCATGCCGGATATGGATAATGCATCAGCGTTTATTGTTGTGTTGTGATATGTCGTAGAAGTGGACTGATATCCGATGAAATCTATCCGATTGCAACATAGATACTTGCCATGTAATAATTTTGTATTACATTTGTGCAAAGAACGTATGTGATGAACCAGATATACTTTGAGGCAAAGGGAGAGGAGCTTTTGGAAAGAATCGGCTTGACCAAGAGTGAGTTTGCAAGGCGGATGGGGATACATCGGCAAAATGTTGGCACTCTTTTCAAGACAAAGAACCTGGAAACCATTTATAAGGCGGCACATGTACTTGGTGTGCCTTTGGGACTGCTTGTGGGTTATGTGGATGAGCGTGATCCTAGTGTGATACCATTAACACCAAATTACGAGGAGGATATATGGGAAATTACGGAAGATGATATTCCGAGAGGGGATTCTGTGGAGGATAAGCGCAAACGTCAGAGGCTAATCTATGAGTTCTATCAAGAATGGAAGCGCCGTAATCCGGATCAGAAGAAGTACAACATGGCATTGAAAGAGGATATCAATATACGTGCAGTCTCTTTGGATGAGACCGCGGCTCATGCGTCTCAATCTTATTTGTCAACAATTGCCGTACTTCAGCTGGATGCAATCCTGACAAATGCGAGGCTTGTGAGGAAATCTCCATCAAAGCCTAAGACTAAGAATCAAAGGCCATTCGAGAGTATGCTTATCATGGAACATGTTTGTCCTGGTATTGGACGTATAAAAATGACCGTTGGTGTCAAACGAAGTGATAAGTCAAAGGTGCAATACTGCATTACATCTATTGATTCTGATAAGATAAAACAGGAGGTCGTCTGACCTCCTGTTATTCTTGCCCCAAGACAACGTGGCGGAATTACTTCTAGAGCGAGGGTCTCGCGGGCGGGGACTTTTGCGCGACTCGATTACCCATCCGTATCACGTATTACAATCTCGTTGGCAAATTTATAAAACCTCAATTAAATACGCAAATAAAGCCACCAATAAAAAAGGTGGGAAGCTAATCCAGCTTCCCACCTTTTTCATCATAAAATTCATTCTGCAAGACTGTGAAGTCGGTTGTCTCGACAACCTCGATCTTACATCTGTACTTCTTTTTCCATTTTCCCACTATTGATGAGAAGATGCCTCTGGTAAGGTATGCTCCGAGAATCGGGTTGACCTTGAGGATGAGGCTTGTGATCTTCTTCTCATTCACATAGTACGTAAGCCTTCTTTCGATGGCCTCGTCGATCACGACACTTGAAGATATCTTTCCGGTTCCGTTGCAGACCGGACACACCTCCATGGTGTTGATCTCGGTTGCGGGGCGGACTCTCTGCCTTGTGATCTGCATCAGTCCGAATTTGGTCAGAGGCAGCACGTTGTGCTTTGCCCTGTCTGTCGCCATGAGCTCGGTCATCTTCTTGTAGAGTGCATTCTTGTGATCGTTGCTTTCCATGTCAATGAAGTCCACGATCACGATGCCTCCCATGTCCCTGAGTCTGAGCTGGCGTGCGATTTCCTCGGCTGCGTAGCAGTTGATGTCAAATGTGTTCTGCTCCTGTTCCTTGTTCTTCGAACGGGTGCCGCTGTTGACATCGATCACATGCAATGCTTCTGTGTGCTCGATCACAAGGTATGCTCCCTGCTTGATAGGTACCACCTTACCGAACGAACTCTTGATCTGTCTTGTCACCTCGAAGTGGTCGAAGATCGGTGCCTTCTCTTTGTAAAGCTTTACGATCTTTTCCTGCTCGGGCGAGATCAATGAGATGTACTTGCGGATTTCCTCATAGATCGTCTCGTTGTTGACATAGATGTTGTTGAACGAGTCGTTGAGGAGGTCCCTGAGGATCGTGGTGGTCTTGCTGTACTCGGTGAAGAGCAGCTGCACTCCCTTGGATTTTGCCAGTTTCTTCCATGAATCTTCCCATTTCTCGACGAGCGACATCAGCTCTGCATCAAGTACGGCTGAGTTCTTTCCTTCTGCCGCTGTGCGGATGATGGCTCCGTAATTCTTTGGAAGAATACTCTTTACAAGTGTCTCAAGTCTTCTTTTCTCTTCCTTTGAAGAGATCTTCTGGGATACGCTCACCTTCTCGGCGAAGGGGAGCAGTACGATGTTTCGTCCTGCCAATGAAATTTCCGCAGTCAGTCGTGATCCTTTGGTCGAGATCGGTTCCTTTACGATCTGGACGATGATCATCTGTCCCGGGCTCAGCACATTCTCGATTCGTCCCTCCTTTTCAAGGATCTTGCTCGGCTTGATGTGCTTGTACATTCCCTTTGCATCTGTGTTGGGGTTGATCCTCTTGACAAACTCGTCGAATGCCTCGAAGTACAATCCCAGGTCAAGATAGTGGACAAATGCCTCCTTCTCGTCTCCGATGTCGACAAAGGCAGCGTTCAGGGACGGAAGAATTTTCTTCACCTTTCCGAGGTATACATCTCCTACGGAAAAGCTGTGCCCCTGGCTGGACTCTTTGTTCAGCTCGATCAGCTTGTGGTTTTCCATCAGCGCTATCGAGACTTCCGTTGCACTTACGTCAACAATCAGATCCTTTTCAGACTCCATCAGGAATTTCAGTGATAAGAACTTTGTTTGCGCCCCATGCGGGGCTTTCATTTAAACTAAAGAGGCCGACCACCCGGGCCAGCCTCTCTTTAGCAGACTGCTAAAATGGCAGACACTGCCCGAGAAAATTACTTTCTCTTCTTGTGTCTATTCTTGCGGAGACGCTTCTTACGCTTGTGCGTAGCCATCTTGTGCCTTTTATGCTTCTTTCCGTTTGGCATAATTAAAAGGTTTTAAATGTATATAGTTAATAAATTATTTTACAGTGCTAACAAAAACCTTAGCTGGCTTGAACGCTGGAATGTTGTGAGCCGGAATGGTCATTGTTGTGTTCTTTGTGATGTTTCTAGCAGCCTTCTCAGCTCTGTGCTTGATGATGAAGCTACCGAAGCCACGGAGATATACTGGGTTACCCTTAGCGAGCGAGTTCTTTACGCTCTCCATGAATGCCTCTACTACAGTTGACACAGTCTCCTTCTGGATACCTGTCTCCTTAGCGATTTCGTTTACGATTTCTGCCTTTGTCATAACTATTTAAATTTTAATACTTAACGATTTAACGAATTAGCTCGCAAAATTAGAATTATTTTTGATATTAACCAAATTGAAATGTGAAAAATCGTAAAAATCTGCGTATTATATTCTGGCATAGAGATTGAGCATTATATATATGTACGAGCAAAGCCATGCAATTGCTGACATTTTGTCAGTAATTGTCATGGAGTGTCACAAAGTGACAGGGGGTTGAGATAATAACTAAATTTAAATGACATATATGAAAGATTTGATGGGAGATTTATTGTCTGCGGCAGGTGCAGAGGTCAGTGTCATTCCGGTTGTCCAGGGCGACGGAATGCCGAAGGTGGAGTTGTCGCAGTTGCCTGACATCATTCCGATTCTTGCCTTGAGGAATGCGGTACTTTTTCCGGGTACTGTCTTCCCGATAACAATCGGCAGGGAGATGTCGATCAGGCTTATAGAGGATGCGGAGAAGAATAATATGTTTATAGGCGCCGTACCGCAGAATGACCTTTCTGTGGAGGAACCTCAGATGGAGGATCTTTATCCTTATGGAACCGTTGCCAAGATCATCAAGACCCTTGAGATGCCTGATGGAACCATAACTGCGATCCTTCAGGGCTACAGCAGGTTCAAGGTTGAGGCGATTGTTCAGTATGAGCCGTACATGCTCGGAAGGGTCCACTATCTGGAGGATTTCGCTCCGGCTGACGACAAGAACACCAGGATGGTTGCAGAGACTCTTAAGGAGAAAGCTGCTGCGGTGATCCGCGCTTCGTCTATGGCCCCTCGTGAGGCTGTGAGCGCTCTCAAGGGAATCGACAACTTCGAGTTCCTCGTTAACTTCGTTGCTACCACTATAGAGATTGAGAACTACATGGAGAAGGTGGAACTTCTCCAGTACAGCGACCTGAAGGCGCGTGCCATGAAGCTTCTTTCGGTGCTTGACACCCAGGTGGAACTCCAGAAGATCAAGCAGGAGATCCAGCAGAAGGTTAAGTCGGAGATCGACCAGCAGCAGAGGGAGTATTACCTCAACAGTCAGCTCAAGACCATCCAGGAAGAGCTTGGAATGGACGAGATGGAGGAGTTCTCTCAACTTCGCGCCCGTGCGGAGGAGAAACTCTGGCCAGCATCGGTGCAGGCAATTTTCGATAAGGAGATCGCCAAGCTCGAGCGATACAATCCTTCGTCTCCGGACTACAGCATCCAGTATAACTACATCCAGTTCATGCTCGACCTTCCATGGGGCGAGATGTCTATGGATAACCTTGACCTCAAGAATGCTCAGAAGGTGCTTGATGAGGATCATTATGGTCTTGACAAGGTTAAGGAGAGAATTATCGAGTATCTTGCGGTATTGAAGCTCAAGGGTGATATGAAGTCTCCTATCCTCTGCCTCTATGGTCCTCCGGGTGTGGGAAAGACCAGCCTCGGAAAGTCTGTAGCAAGAGCTTTGGGACGCAAGTATGTGCGCATTGCCCTCGGTGGTGTGCATGATGAGTCGGAGATCCGTGGTCATAGAAAGACATACGTCGGAGCGCTTCCGGGCCGTATCCTTAACGGTATCAACCGTGCGGGCACGTCAAACCCAGTCATCGTTCTTGACGAGGTTGACAAGCTTACCAAGGACATGAAGGGCGATCCGTCTTCGGCTCTTCTCGAAGCGCTTGACCCAGAGCAGAATACAGCGTTCCACGATAACTATCTTGACATAGATTATGACCTCTCGAATGTGATGTTCATCACGACGGCGAACAACATCGAGAACATTCATCCGGCCCTCAGAGACCGTATGGAGATGATCAATGTTTCTGGCTATCTTGCAGAAGAGAAGCTTGAGATTGCAAAGAGACACCTTGTGCCTAAGCAGCTCGAGGAGCATGGTCTGGACAAGTCGCAGCTCAAGTTCAGCAAGGATGCTCTCGTGAATATCATTGACGAGTATACCCATGAGTCGGGCGTGCGTGGTCTTGAGAAGCAGATTGCAAAGGTGGCGCGTGTGACTGCCAAGAAGATAGCTATGGAGCAGAAGTATTCTGTGACAGTAAAGAAGGAACACCTGAGGGAGTACCTTGGACTCCCGATCAACTCTCATGACCTCCAGAAGGGTAATGAGGCACCAGGAGTCGTCACTGGTCTTGCATGGACATCGATGGGAGGCGAAATTCTCTTTATCGAGAGTTCTGTCAGCAAGGGAAAGGGTATCCTGACCATGACAGGTAACCTCGGAGATGTCATGAAGGAGTCTGCGACAATCGCATACCAGTACATCAAGGCTCATCCTGAGCTTACCGGAATGCCATACGAGGAATTTGCGGAGAAGGATATCCATGTGCATGTGCCGGAGGGAGCTACTCCTAAGGACGGTCCGTCTGCGGGAATCACCATGGTGACATCGATGGTGTCTGCATTCAGGGGAAAGAAGGTCAAGAGCGGCATCGCAATGACAGGTGAGATGACCCTCAGAGGCAAGGTTCTTCCGGTAGGAGGAATCAAGGAGAAGATCCTTGCGGCAAAGAGGGCCGGTATCAACACCATCATCATTTCTGAGGAAAACAGAAAAGATGTGGAGGATATCAAGGAAATTTACGTAAAAGGTCTTACCTTTGTCTATGTCAGGAACATCCAGGATGTGATCGACGCCGCATTCTGATCTCTCCTGTCATCCTGAGCGAAGTCGAAGGATCTGTAAATTATGGAAGTAAAGATAGAACAAAGTTGGAAAGACGCATTGGCGGGCGAGTTCGATAAACCGTACTTCGCATCGCTGGTGCGTTTTCTTCATAAGGAGAAGGCTGAAGGCAGGAAGGTGTTTCCTCCGGGAAGCCAGATATTCCGTGCATTCGAGCTGACACCTGTGCCGCAGGTTAAGGTCGTGATTCTTGGACAGGATCCGTATCATGGTCCTGGACAGGCCCACGGACTGTCGTTCTCCGTGCCGGAGGGGGTTCCGGCTCCACCTTCCTTGAAGAACATCTTCAAGGAGATCGAGACTGATCTCGGAGTCCGCATGAGCGGATATCCTAATCTGGAGAACTGGGCCCGTCAGGGAGTGCTGCTTCTGAATGCAGTGCTGACAGTGCGCTGCGCGGAAGCCGCATCTCATAGCAAGATCGGCTGGCAGGAGTTTACTGATGCTGTAATTCGTTATATATCAGATAACTGTGAGGGTGTGGTGTTCATGCTGTGGGGCAATTTCGCCCGCACCAAGGCAGAGCTGATTGACCGTTCACGCCACTGTGTCCTTGAGGCGGCGCATCCGTCGCCATTGGCACGTGGAGCCTTCTTCGGAAGCCGCCACTTCTCACAGGCAAACAATTACCTGGCCTCAACCGGCCGCACACCAATAGATTGGAGACTATAGTTCTTGACTTCTCCACAAAACAGCCGATTTGGTGGAGAACTGATACGGAAAAGGTGCACCTCTCCACGAAACAGCCGGTTTGGTGGAGAACCGATACAGAAAGTGTACACCTCTCCACGAAACAGCCAATTTTGTGGAGAACTTAGTGCCAAAATTGAGAAAAATACACATCAACCCAATAAGGTTAGAAAATATGAAACGCATAGCAATGTTTCCAGGGTCTTTTGACCCATTCACCGCAGGTCACCTCAACATTCTGAAGAGGGCCTTGACTATGTTTGACGAAGTAGTAGTTGCAGTGGGAATCAATATAGACAAGAGAGGATTCTTCCCGAATGAGAAAAGGATAGAGATAATCCGTCAGGCTACAGCAGGCCTTGAGGGTGTCAGCATCATCCAGTATGACAACCTGACCATCGACAAGTGTCGCGAGTTGGGTATCAGGCACATCGTCAGGGGAGTGCGTAACATGATTGACTTCGAGACTGAGAGGTCTATTGCCGACGCTAACAGAAAGCTCGCGCCAGATATTGAGACCATCATTATTCCGACTGCACAGGAGTATGCTCACATATCATCGACAGCCGTGCGTGACCTTCTCAAGCACGGTGGCGACACATCGCTCTTTGTACCTGAAGGTGTGGAACTTTAATCGTCATCCCCGACCTGATCGGGGATCCTAATGAAGAAATGAAGTATCTGTTTACCATACTATTGACTCTTCTCGCTCTGGTGCTTCCTTCACGTGCGCAACAGCTTGACTCCGCAAAGCGCGTCCTTCTGGATGAGAAACTCGCAGAATATACTGCCGCGATCGAAAGGGAAGGTGTCCAGGTACAGAAGGAAGAGTGCGACTTCTTGATCGGAAGCAGCACTGATTCTCTTGTCAGGCAGCATGTGGCTCTGCGTCTGTATGATCATTATATGAGTTCGAAAGTGATGGGTGCCGAGGCTGTTGCCATTCACATCTTCGATACATGGTTCCTTCCGGGGAAAGTGAGTATGGGTGATGATATGGACCTGATGACTGCCCGTGTCTATGCTGATTTCAATCGTCAGTCACAGATAGGCATGCCGGCTCCTGAACTTACCATGTATACCATGGATGGCGATGTCATGGATCTATGCGTACAGGGATGCACAGTTGAGGACGGCCAAAGGCACACTGTGCTGTTTTTCTATGACACCGACTGTTCAAAGTGTAAGGTGGAAAGCATCCTGCTGTCGCATCTGCTTGAGGATGAGGACTATCCGATAGACTTCTTCGCTATATATACCGGTGACGATCAGCAGGCATGGCAGAAGTACATATCGGAGAGGTTTGGTTTTCAGACTTCCAGGACAAAAATTACGCATCTGTGGGATCCGACATTGGATTCTGACTTCCAACGTAAGTATGGCATCCTGCAGACTCCTCGCATGTACCTTATCGGGCCGGATAATTTTATCAAGGGACGTGGATTGGATACCTATTCGCTCGCATTGATGTTCAGTGAGATCTTTGCGCATCCGGACCTGATATATGGCAATCCTGAGATGGATGCCTTCTTTGATAATCTAATTGCGACAAGCACCATGTCATATGTGCAGTCCGATGAAGGTCGGAGAACTGCAGTCAGGGATGCCGTGACCTATCTCGCGGACTCTCAGCTCCATGCCGGTGATACGACAATGTGCCGTCAGCTGCTTGGCGATTTCCTTTATTACCTTGCGCCGAAGACCGGTCAGGCGATGAAGGAGGGCACGAAATATCTCATCGATGAATATATTCTCGGACGAAACGATATCTGGAATACTGCGGACGATTCGCTTAAGGTTGTGGGTTTTGCTGAGATTATGGATGACCTTTTGTCTAAGTCCATGCCGGGAAGCAGGATTGCAGGCATCAAGGTGCCGGGCGAACTGTTGACCTGGGCCAAGTCGGCGAAAAAGACCATGAATCTTCGGAAGTTGAAAGGGGAGTCGAATATCATCATATTCCATACGAACGGTTGCAACATTTGCGCTGCGGAGATTGCTGATGCGCGAAAGATCATCTCGCAGCTTGACCGAAAGCAGAAAAACAAGATAAAGGTCTTTCTGGTCAATGTGGATGATATCATGGCTTCTGATCCAGCTTTGGCTTCTAAGCTCTTTGACAGCTTTGACCTGGCGTCGCTTCCGTTCATAATCAGCACTGATAAGAAGGGAGTCATAGATTCCAGATATATGACCTTGCAAAATTAATTCGCATTAAGTACGAGTTTGGTTTGATGTTTGAATAGGCGGGCACTTGCGGGACCTCCCCAAGCTGCCCGCTATTATTTACGTAACTTAACAAACCGTAATTATGTGTACTTTTATCGAGGATTATCTCAGCAATCCTTCCCAAGCCGTCATCAATGCACGTCCTGAAGTTGAATCACGTTTCGGTGGCTTCGAATATGACAATGACCATATTTATTCCCAGATTTCCTCTCCGGAATTCCGCCTTTACGAAGAAATGACTCTATAAATAAGCGCTTGAGAAGCTGCATTTCTGTTTGGGATTGTTAAATTTGCACAATCATGAAAACACTGAAATGCATTCTCTGCGCAGCAATGCTTCTTGCTGCCTCGCACTTGTATGCGAAAACCGAAAAAGTGACCATCCAGGGCTCTGTTGGTAATCTTTCTGCTGTTTTGCAGACTCCGGACCTTCTTGTGGAAGGCCAGAAGTGTCCTGTAGTCATCATCATGCACGGCTTCATGGGCAATAAGGACGGAATGCTCGAGAAGCTTACCGCTGACAAGCTTGCTGAGAATGGAATCGCAACAGTCAGGTTTGACTTCAACGGGCATGGAGAAAGTGAAGGAGAATTCACCGACATGACAGTCCCAAATGAGATCGAGGACGCCAAACTTGTGTATGCGTACGTTAAATCACTGCCTTTTGCCGGTGATATAGCGTTGACAGGCCACTCGCAGGGTGGAGTGGTTGCTTCCATGACTGCAGGGGATATCGGTGCAGATGGCGTCAAGTGCGTCGTGCTTCTGGCCCCGGCGGCAGTTCTTCGTGACGATGCGATCCGTGGCAACACGATGGGTGCACGTTATAATCCGCTTGATCCGCCAGCGTCAGTTCAGCTGTTTCCAGGCAAGAATCTCGGTGGAGAATACATCAGGACTGCCTTCAGTCTCCCTATCTATGAGACAGCACGTAAGTACACAGGTCCTGCCTGCATCATCCACGGCACAGGTGACCAGGTGGTTCCATATACATATGGTGAGAGATACCACGAGATCTGGCCAGGAAGTGAGCTCCACATCCTCCATGCAGCAGATCATGGCTTCTCAAAGAGCATGCAGGAAGTTATAGACCTCACGGTCAACTTCCTGATCAGAAATCTGAAATGACACGAATACCATCGTGACACAAATCTTCGTTTTTGTGTCACGATGGTCCTAAAAACAAGGTGAAATAGCCTCAAATACATACCACCGTGACAAAAAATGGTTGAATTTTGTCACGGTGGTAATATTTTACGTATTTGGCGGAGGTGTTAGATTTCAGTTTCGATAGTCTGGCGGATGTCGTCTGATGCCGAACCAACGAGGATCTCGATCTTACACAGAAGGTTTCATAGAGTTTTACTTCTTAATAGACATCTCGTTGATAGGCTGTGTAGGAGCGAGAACATTGTTCACGGCCCAGCTTTCAGCCTTCTTGAGTCTGTACTCGCCTGTAGCTCGGATATCAGCTGCATTGGCTCCGAACATCACCTTGTATGTACCTGCTGCAGTCTCCCATGCTGAAGTTGCCTCGTTGAATGATGCGAGAGTGTACTTGTCAACGTTGATTGTAAGGGTCTGAGCCTCACCTGGAGCAAGAGTCTTTGTCTTTGCAAAGCCCTTGAGCTCGAATGCAGGCTTCTCAAGTCCGCCTGCAGGA
>JAGBSL010000050.1 GCA_017631875.1 Bacteroidales bacterium
AAAGATATGGAAGAGGTAAACAAGGAAGTCGTTGAGACCAGAAATCTCAACTTTTTGGAGGAGATCATCGAGGCTGATCTCGCAAGCGGCAAGTGTGAATCGGTAATGACCCGTTTCCCGCCTGAGCCAAACGGATACCTTCACATCGGACATGCGAAGAGTATCTGCATCAATTTCGGACTCGCAAAGAAATACGGCGGAAAGACAAACCTCCGCTTCGACGATACAAACCCTGTAAAGGAGGACACCGAGTACGTAGACTCTATCAAGGAGGACATCAAGTGGCTCGGTTTCGAGTGGGAGAACGAGCGTTATGCTTCCGACTACTTCGATCAGCTCTATGAGTGGGCTGAGGAGCTCATCAAGAAGGGTCTTGCATACGTAGACGACCAGACTCAGGAGGAAATCCGTGCAGGTCGTGGTACAGTACAGGTGCCTGGAACAGAGAGCCCATACCGCAACCGCAGCGTAGAGGAGAACCTCCAGCTGTTCCGCGAGATGCGTGACGGAAAGTATGCAGAAGGCGAGAAGGTGCTCCGTGCAAAGATCGACATGGCGCATCCTAACATGCTCTTCCGCGACCCTCTCCTTTACCGTATCCTCCACGCACACCACCACAGAACAGGTGACAAGTGGTGCATCTATCCGATGTATGACTACGCCCACGGCCAGTCAGACTCCATCGAGAACATCACACATTCGATCTGTACACTCGAGTTCGACGTACACCGTCCTCTCTACGACTGGTTCATCGAGAAGCTCGGCATCTTCCCGTCACATCAGTATGAGTTCGCAAGACTCAACCTCACATATACAGTGATGTCAAAGCGCAAGCTCCTCGAGCTTGTGAAGAACAACTTCGTAAGCGGCTGGGACGACCCTCGTATGCCAACCATCTGCGGTATCCGTCGTCGCGGCTACACACCTGAGTCTATCCGCATGTTCGCTGAGAAGGTGGGTGTTGCAAAGCGCGAGCAGCTCATCGACCTCCAGCTCATGGAGTGGTGCGTTCGCCAGGACCTCAATGAGCGCTCGAACCGCTACATGGTGGTTCAGGATCCAGTTAAGCTCACAATCACTAACTGGGAGCCAGGTAAGGTGGAGTGGTTCGATGCACCTCTCAATCCAGCTGATCCTGAAGGACCGTCACGTAAGATTCCATTTACAGGTGAGGTTTACATCGAGAGAAACGACTTCATGGAGGAGCCGCCTAAGAAGTACTTCCGTCTCAAGCCGGACGGAGAGGTGCGCCTCAAGTATACATACATCGTGAAGTGCCAGGAGGTAGTCAAGGACGCTGAGGGCAACATCATTGAGATCAAGTGTACATACGATCCTACATCTAAGCCGGGAGCAGGCGAGTGGAGATCAGTAAAGGGTACAATCCACTGGGTGTCTACAGAGCACGCCAAGGAGCTTGAACTCAGACTTTATGACAAGCTCTTCACTGAGGCTCAGATGGGTCAGATTCCTGAGGGACAGGACTACAAGAGCTATCTCAACCCAGAGTCACTCGTCGTGGCAAAGGGATATGCAGAGCCAGCCCTCCTCGAGGACAACTCAGGCATTGCGGTTCAGTTCGAGCGTGTGGGATACTTCTTCAAGGATCCGGACTCGACACCAGACCACTTCGTATTCAATAAGACTACGGCTTTGAAGGATAGCTTCAAGTTTTAAGAGTCAATAAAATACATCATAAGGCCATGCGCCTCCATAAGATCCTTCCCACTTGCGCTGTTCACTGGGAACCTCCACAGGAGGTTCCCTTTATCGTTCACGACCTCCCTTTTCGGGAGCCAATGTCTTATGGAGGCGCATGGCCTTATTTATATGCTTAGAGTCATGCTGCAGCATGACGACCGGTCCGGGTAGGACCGAAATACCCCACAGGGGTGATATGCGATAGCATATCGGGGGTTTAATAATTTTTCCAGACAACGAGTTCGTGCGGTTTGTCGTCGATGTAGTGGCCGTGGGATGTGCCGTCTTCTGTGCGGTAGAAGAGGTTTGGCTGACTGCCTCCGGTGACATAGATTGCGTCGGTGAAGCCGTATTCGATCAGTGCATCAGCGAAACCGTAAAGGGTCTCTGGATTTACAGTCTCGATGAAGAACATTTCGCCGGCGCGGTTCCTGGCGTATGCGCAGCGGGTGACCTTTCCCTTGAGAATGAACTGCTCGTCGCATATAGTTCCTGCTGAAAGAAGGGCCATCTGGCGGAACATTGAACCTCCGTTTTCCAGTACATGATTGAATATCTTCTGGTTTCGGTCTACTCCTATCTGGGCATTGCCGTCAACAATCGCCATGAATCCGGCTCTCCAGTTGCTCTTTTCCAATACCTCTCCATCTACGATGAAGTCTCCGATGATCTCCTTTCTGTCGTTAACGAGCTTGTAGTCGGAACTTCTTGTGATAAGATATATTGTCGAGTCTGTATAGTCAGGAACAGTATCAGCAAAATGGGCCTTGAGACCTTCCAGCTTATATATCTTAAGTGTTACTCCCATCGATTCGTCAGAAAGCGGAGTGACTCCGGCATTGCCTTTCATGGGGCTCGCTAGGGCAGCAATGACCTCATCAGCAGTGCGCGACTGCACGAATTCCCTGCTATGGAGAATGTGTCTGCCGACATAGAACATGACCAGCAATGCCAGCATGCATGCAAGCACAAAAGCGGTGATCTTCCATCTTTTTGTGTTACCGGGCTTCTTTGACGGATGCCAGTCCGAACCGCCGATAATAACAACATCGTCGTCTGATATGTATTCCTTTTCCTTACTCATATAGGTCACGTGTCATATCCTTAAGTTTGTTAAGAGCATCTTGTGATGCGTGCAGCTTGATCTGCTGCGGCGTAGCTCTGTCGTAGAGTACCATATCTCCCTGTACAGGGTTTATAAGATATAAGTATGCCAGATTGACGATGAAACTTCGTCCTACCGATATGAAGACAGGCTTTTCCGCCCTCATCTGCTCGTTGATTATCGCAATGAACTTCTGTCTGTTGAACCACAGCTGTTGCTTGAAGCCTCCGGCGAGGTACATGCAGCAGTAGTTGCCTTCCGCTTCAACATAGATGATGTCGGAAGATCGCACCTTGATAAGTTCGGTGCTGCCGTTATGGATCAACAGTTCTTTCATATATAATATATCGGTCCTATCCGGACCGGGCCAAAAGTTCTTCGAGCCATATATAATATATCGGTCCTATCCGGACCGGGCCAAAAGTTCTTCGAGCCTTTTGGCCTGGGCAAATATACTAAAAAAAATAATCCACGAAAAGGCCCCTTTCGTCAAGCGCAGAGGGCACTTCGTAAATGGGGCTGAAAATCGCTTGTCAGGCTCGCCACGATTCCACAAATTTGTCCCAGAAAACACTTTAAAACAACAAATTATGGAATCAGAAAACAAAACCAGAAAGAGAAACAGCGTCCTTTGGAAAGGCTGTTTCGTGCTGCTTGTCGCACTCGTACTTCAGATCCCTATCCTTATGGTAAGGGGAGTCGTAAATGACAGGAAGGAACTCTCCAACGAGGTCGAATATGAAGTGTCGAACTCATGGGGAGGAATACTGTCCATCAATTCTCCAGAGCTGATCGTTCCTTACTCTAATCTGACGCAGAAAGACGGCAAAACTTATAAGGAGAAGCTGGAACAGAAGATTCAGTCTTCAGAAATCACGATTGACAGTGATGTCGATACGGAGATACTGCACAGATCGATTTATGATGTTCCTGTATATCGTGCCGATATGACTATTTCAGGTAAGATGACTGTAGATCAAAGCTTTATCAAGAATAGTGAGGGTGAGATCAGACTCTCGCTACCTATTGCAAAGGCAAAGGGTGTGGAAGGAAGACCAATCGCTGTCGTTGCTGGCAAGGAATATCCTTTTAAGGCTCAGGATAAGCTGCTTGTTGCTGTCTTGCCTAAAGAAGTCGTATCTGCTGCTCCAGAACTGTCTTATACTATCCGGCTCAAGTCAAAAGGAATGGACAAGGTACGTTTCTATCCGGGCAATGCAGCTATTTATAATGTAAATATGAAATCTGATTACCCTTCACCTGGTTTTAAAGGGGATTATCTCCCGGTGGAAAGAAATGTCAGTGATACAGGCTTTGACGCCAAGTGGATTGTGACAGATCTTAATACGGTATCAGCAACCGGTTCATACATCGATGTGGAGCTTATTGTCCCTGCAAGCCAATATCAGCAGACTGAACGCGCCATGAAGTATTCATTCCTTATCATCCTGCTGGTCTTCGTGGCAATCTACCTTGTCGAGTCGATAACCCGCTGCAAGATCAACATCGTCCAATATATCGTTACAGGATTGTCCCTCTGTCTGTTCTATCTGCTTCTCCTGTCGATAAGTGAGTTCCTCTCGTTCGGACTTTCATATGCCATTGCAGCAGTAATGACCACAGGAGCGCTTGGAGCATATTTCTACGGTTTCCTCAAGTCCAAGTTTGCTCTGACATTCACAGGAGCTGTAGCCGCCCTTTATGTATTTATATACGTCCTTCTGCAGATGGAGACAGGTTCGCTCCTCGCTGGAACCCTCGCTCTCTTCCTCATCCTCAGCGTGATCATGTACTTCACCCGTCGTGCAGACCTCTTCGACCGCCCTTCCGGACCTGTGATCGAATAGTTATCTGGATTTTGGGCACAAAATCAAGCTTTTTGTGCCCAAAACCTAAACATATCCCCATAACGGGAACGAAATCGCAGAATCTGTTCCCAAACATATGTTGAATTTATTTACAAAAATAAAGATGAGACATTGCGAAAAGAAGCACATCCTTGCCACAATTGCCATCACCGGGATAGCGCTATTGGTTTACAACCTGAGGCCGGTTGACATCAAGTCAAAGGCAGCCGAACTGGAAGCGTACTGCAAAACGAAGGGTTATAATGCGGATTATGGAATCCTTGTGGACTATGGGCGGAATTCATTGCAGAAACGCCTCTTCGTGTACGACTTCAACAACGACAAGGTTGTAATGAGCTCATTGGCCGGACATGGATCGGGAGGGAACAGCACATTCTTCAGGGCTGACTTCAGCAATGCATGCGGCAGCCATTGCTCTTCATTGGGACATTACAGGATCGGTATAGAGCGTAGAATGTACAACAGACCCATCATGGCATTCGAGCTGGACGGCCTTGACAAGACCAACAGCAATGCACGCCCACGAGGAATTCTGATACATGCAGGAGTCGGTCCCCTAAGCTGGGGATGCATAAGTCTTCCTTTTACAAGATACGAACAGCTGTCAGGTATCTTGGAGGGATTACCCAAAAATGTCATAGTGTGGGCCTATGCCTGATTACATTTTTGACATCACGACATTAACACTAAAAGATCACACTTATGAAATACAGCTATAATGCTGTCAATCTTGACATGGGTAGATGGGGATACGGTTGGATCGGCAAGAGGACCCTCAGTACGTGGGCGATAGTTTTCAGGCACTGGCAGACAAACTGGATATATTGTAAATAAATATAAAAGTAATGGCGTATGCGTGTTTTAAAATCAATATGTAAGGCAATTCTTACTCTATTTGTTATAGGCTTCGTCAATGGATGCATATATGTCTTTGCACTTCAGGAAAAGACAATGGATAAGATAAAGAATGGTGCCAGAGTATCTTTTTACGAAAAATGCAGCATCTATACAATGCACATGGCCGTCTATATGTTTGGATGGCCACTATCACCCGAGGCCGCCAGCGAGATCTTCAAAATGTCATTCCCATGGAATAGAGAAAAGACTGTTTTTAGAGAGAATGACTTCTTTATGGAATCCCCGACCGTCCAGAAAGCCCTGAAGGGTTTACAGGATGGACAAAGGAAGAGGATAGCGTTCAAGGCGGAAACAGCTTACAACACTGCCAGTCCCGACCACAGAGTCGCTCTCGGTGTCAATCCCGGCTATCTATACAAGAAAGATGGAAAGGTGTATCTCGAGTCATATGCACACTACCCATATTACAGTGCAACCCCTATAACGATATTCGGATCGAAGATCATCATTCATGAAGGATTGTTCCATTATCTTGAAAATATTGGATGGATGCACCCGTATACTATGACATGGTGGTGCAACAATGCAGACTTGTGACTCACCCCGATCTCGCATGAAGCATCTCATCGTAACAAAAATCCCATCGAATTG
>JAGBSL010000014.1 GCA_017631875.1 Bacteroidales bacterium
ATTTGAGGACTTGTGTGCTCGCGACCTGAGAGTATATGCTCAGGCTTTGGATGGGTAGGTTTATCATTATAGAGATAAGAATGAGCTTGAATGTGACTTGGTTGTAGCCTTGCGTGATGGTCGCTGGGGGGCTGTTGAAGTGAAACTTGGCAAGAATGAGGAAGAAGATGCTGCCAAGCATTTGATTGAACTATCTGAGAGTATTGACAATCAAAGAATGAAATCCCCATCTTTCCTTATGATTTTAACCGCTGGACAATATGCATATCGTAGGGCAGATGGAGTATATGTCGTCCCAATAGGATGCTTGAAGGATTAATGGTAAGATTATGACGTGCGGTCTTCCTTTTCTCGTCAGAATAAGTGTAAGTTCTTGAGTGGTATTCGTCAGAATTTTTGTTGAATTTAGCCGATTGAACGTCGGGATTTATGTGGGAGAAGGTGGGTATTGTGGTGATATATAGTGATTTGTAAAATTGGAGTTGCCCCAAGGTTGTTAAAATGTACGAACTTTGGGGCAACATTTTTATATAGGCGCCTGGTGAGGGAATAAGTGAAAACCTATGCTCTTGTTCTATGGCAAAATATTTGACACAACGCCCCACTTTAATGGCGACAACAAGTGCCAATAACCCCACAAAAAGCAAATCGGAAGCCCTTGACGAACCAAAGGCTTCCGATTTTGCTTAGTATTCGGTAGGGGTAATCTTAGTACCCAAAAATCTCCTCCAAAGTAAGTACCTGGACTGGGCCGAGGGTCTGGAGGTAGGCGGTGTCGAGGTCCTTGATGTCGCCGAGGATGCCGTAGGCGTAGGTGCGGTCCTTGACCCATTTCTGCTGGGTTGCCTTGACGTCGTCGAAGGTGAGAGTCTGGGCTACTTCGAAGATCTGCTTGCTGCGTGGCTCGGTGATGCCGAGTTCGCGGTCGCTGATGTAGCTGCTGAGGACGCCTCTGCCTGAGATCCTTTCGGTTCTGATCCTGCTTACAAGTGCCTCCTTCGCGATGTTGAATGCGTTTTCGGACTCCGGCATGTCGTTGATAATCTCGTCGAAGGCCTCGATCGCTGTCTTCATCTTGTCGTTCTGGGTTGCGATGAATGCGTAATACATATATGAGTCATCCTTGAACGACGGCATGTAGAGTCTTGCGCTTGAAGAGTAGGCGAGACCGCGTGCCTCACGCATCTCCTGGAACACGATGGCGTTCATTCCGCCGCCGAAGTACTCGTTGTAGAGAGTCAGGTATGGGTCTGCTGCAAGATCGAGCTTCTCGCCTCTGTTCGAGTACTGGATGTAGCGGATCTGCTTTGCGTCGTATGGAGCGAGGTAAACTTTGCTCTGGTCAACAGTCAGATACTTGATGTACTGCTTCTGGAGCGGCTTGAGGTCCTCTGCAATTTTGTGGTTTGCCTTGAGAAGCTCCGCTGCCTCTGTCTCAGAAGCTGGGCCGTAGTAGCGGATCTCGTGCTGGCAGCCGAGGATATCGCGTACCTTTGCGAGGAGTTCCTCGGATGTGAGGGCCTGGATCTGCTCGTTGCTCATTGTGGTCTTTTGGATGTACTCAGGACCATAGAGGATGTAGCTCTGAAGTGCGCTGAAGCATGAGCCCTGGCTGAGCTTTGCGTCTATGCGTGACTTGAAGATATCTGCCTTGAGGTTTGCAAGGATGGCCTCGTCAGGGATTGCGTTATATGCCAGATCCTCGACGATCTCCATAGCCTGAGGCATGTTCTCGGCAAGGCCATTGACTGAAATCGATGTCGTGGTGCTTCCTGAGCCCATGTGGAAGTTGCATGCGAGCTGGTACATCTGCTGAGCGATCTCCTCTGCGCTTCTGGTCGGTGTGCCGAGGTAGCTGAGGTAGCTGAATGCGAGGTTGAGTGCAGGGTCCTCTGTCACTCCCTTATTATATGAATATGTCACATAAGTGATGTCGTTGAGCTCGTTCTGTGCGTAGAGGACTTCAAGTCCGTTCACGTTAAAGATGCTCATATCCTTGTCGTAGTCAACATATACAGGCTCGATAGGGGTAACCTCTGTTGCCTGGATCTCAGCGAGGAATGCGCTCTGGGCGTCTCTGTTGGCCTTGATAGGTGTGATCTTCGGTGCAGACACCTTCTGGACGGTCTTGTCTTCGCCCTGACGCTTGTAGATTACTGCGTAGCTGTTGTCGCTAAGGTACTTGTTTGCCCAGTCGATGACATCCTGCTTGGTCACCTTGCTGAGGTTCTCGATCCATGCCACCTCGTCTGCCCAGTCTGTGCCGTTGATGAATGACTGAACGAACATGTCGGCTCTGTCTGAGTTGCTCTCAAGCATCCTCATCTGTCTGAGCTTCATGTTGTTGATGGTGCCTGTGAGGAGATCCTCGTCGAACTCGCCTGCGCGGAGCTTCGCGATCTCGGCGAGAACGAGGTCCTTGACCTCGTCAAGGGTCTGGCCCTGCTTAGGGTCGGCCATGATCAGGAATTCACCGGCGTCAGGACGGGTGTATGACATCGCCTGCGCGCCGAGGACCTTCTGCTGCTGGTTGAGGTTGAGGTCAATCAGACCTGCTGATCCGTTCGATAGGATGTATGATACCACGTCAGCCACAAGTGCCTCCTGTGTGCCTGCGCCAGGGTATTTCCAACCGATCATGATGTTCTCGGCGTCGAGGCCGTAAACTTCCTTCGATACAGGTGACTCGATCACGGTCTTGGTCTCAAAGTCAACTTCTGGAAGCTCAGTGTTAGGCTCCATCTGGCCGAAGTACTTCTCGATGATCGAGAGCATCTCGTCCGGATCGAAGTCACCGCTGAGACAGATCGCCATGTTGTTAGGAACATAGTATGTCTTGTGGTAGTTCTTGATGTTTGTCACAGAAGGGTTCTTCAGGTGCTCCTGTGTTCCGAGAACTGTCTGTGTTCCATATGGGTGGTCGGCGAAGAGGATGCCGTCCATGGCCTCGAGAGACTTTCTGAAGTCATTTGTGAGGGACATGTTCTTCTCCTCGTATACAGTCTCGAGCTCGGTGTGGAAACCGCGGATCACAGGGTGCATGAAGCGGTCAGCCTCGATACGCGCCCAGTTCTCGATCTGGTTTGAAGGGATGTCCTCCACATATACGGTCATGTCTGTAGAAGTGTAGGCGTTTGTGCCTTCCGCTCCGATGACCGACATGAGCTTGTCGTACTCGTTAGGGATGAAGATGTCGGATGCAAGGTAGCTGATAGAGTCGATCTGGCGGTAGAGCTCAGCTCTTTCGGCCTCGTCTTCAGTCACTCTGTACACTTCGAAGAGTGCCTCGATCTCGTCAAGAAGCGGCTTTTCAGCAGCATAGTCTGCTGTTCCGAACTGCTCTGTGCCCTTGAACATAAGGTGCTCGAAATAGTGTGCGAGACCTGTGGTCTCAGAAGGGTCGTTTTTTCCTCCGACCTTCACTGCGATGTAGGTCTGGATACGTGGGGTCTCCTTGTTGACGGTCATGTATACCTTCAGACCATTGTCAAGGGTATACATCTTAGTCTCCATCGGGTCGCCGGCTACAGTCTCATACTTGTACTGTGAGCAGCCGGCCAGCAGGGCGATAGCCGCTGCCGCCAAAATAAGTAAGCGTTTCATGGTTATTGGGGATTAGTTAGTCTCTGCGTGCAAGTCCTATGTAATAAAGAAGTGTAGCGAGTGAGCCGAGCGCGGCTACAACGTATGTGTATGCGGCCCACTTGAGGGCGTCAATCGCCATAGGGCGTGTCTGACCGTCGGTAATGCCGGCCTGTGTGAGCCAGCTGATGGCTCTGACGCTTGCGTTGATTTCCACAGGAAGGGTCACGAAGCTGAAAAGGGTAGTGGTTGCGAAGAGGATGATGCCCAACCAGAGTACGCCCCATCCTAAACTTCCTTCAAAGATACTCACCATGATCACTCCTGCCAACAGCACCCACTGCACGATGTTGGAAGCGAAGCTAACTACCGGCACAAGTGCCGATCTCATGCGGAGCGCCGCATATCCGTGTGCATGCTGCACGGCGTGGCCGCACTCGTGCGCCGCAACTGCCGCCGCCGCTACGCTGCGGCTTGCGTATACGCCCTCGCTGAGGGCAACGGTCTTGGTCTGCGGGTTGAAGTGATCAGTGAGCATACCGTTAGTCGGTACGACCTTTACGTCGTAGATGCCATGGTCTGCAAGCATCTTCCTTGCCACGTCCGCGCCTGTCATTCCGTTAGGAAGTCCTACCTGCGAATACTTGCTGAAACGGCTCTGCAACATGTGCTGAACGAGCATGCTGAGAACCATGATAACGATCATTATGATCCAGATGTTCATGTCTATAAGATGTTTTAATTGTTAATAATCTGCCAATTTGTCTTATATAAGACATTAAGGCCTTCGGTTATGGCCGGGCGCATAATGTGCAAAAAGCAGACCATTCACAAAATTAGCATTATTATCAGATTATTTAGTACTTTTGTGACTGATTTTGAAACAGGGACATGTATATAAACAGCGATTTCTCAAGGCTGGAGATAAACCTGAACGGCTGTCTTGAGAATTATAGATATTTCCGTTCGAAGCTTGAGGACAAGACGAAGCTTCTGGTGTTGGTCAAGGCCAATGCTTATGGCCATGGCGCAGTGCAGTTCGCTTCCCTTATGGAAGAGGCTGGTGCAGACTATCTTGCAGTGGCATATCCGGTTGAGGGTTTTGAGCTCCGCCAGGCAGGAATCAAGTCTCCGATTATGGTGCTTACGGCCGGAACAGACTCCTTCGATCAGATTGTGAACTATGGTCTTGAGCCTGGCATCCCTAACATGTATTCGCTCAAGGTACTCTGCAACGTGCTTGAAAAGCGTGGCATGACGGATTTCCCTGTCCATATCAAGCTTGACACGGGAATGCACCGTCTGGGCTTCATGACAGAGGAGCTTGCCGAGCTGATGGACTTCATGAAGGAGTGTAAAGCGGTTAAGATCAAGTCTATATATTCGCATTTGGCTGCATCGGACGACCCTTCATGTGATGAGTTTACTCTCGGTCAGATCGAACTTTTCCAGAAGAATGCTGATGCGTTGTCGGAGAGCCTTGGCTACAAGCCTATGTACCATGTGCTCAATTCCGCAGGTATCGAGAGGTTCACCCAGTATCAGTTCGACATGGTGCGCCTTGGTATCGGAATATATGGTGTGAGCGCTATTCCGGGCAATAAGCTCGCTCCGGTAGCATCGTTCAAGTGCAAGGTCCTGCAGGTGAAGACCCTCAGACCGGAGGACGGAACGATCGGCTACGGAAGGCATGGAAAGATCGCTCCGGAAGGCACTGTGATCGCCACTATACCGGTGGGATATGCAGACGGTGTTGACCGTCATCTGAGCCGCGGAAACGGCAGGTTCATGGTCAATGGCCATAAGGTTCCGACCATCGGAAACATCTGCATGGACATGTGCATGCTCGATGTCACAGGCCTTGACGTCAAGGTGGGAGATACAGTCACAATTTTCGGCGAAGACCCGACCATCACCGATCTGGCAGAGATCCTCGGCACAATTCCATACGAGATCCTGACCTCAGTCCCTCGCCGCATCGAACGCATAATCGTAAAATAATATGACAGAAGTAAACAATAAATATAAAGTCCTTTTCGTGTGCCTGGGAAATATCTGCAGGTCTCCTGCGGCTCAGGGAATTTTTGAGCATTATGTGCGCGAGAACGGAATGGCAGATAAGATAGAGGTCGATTCGGCAGGAACATACAGCGGTCATAGGGGAGAGCTTCCGGACCGCCGCATGAGGACCGCTGCTCTGTATAGAGGCTTTGCCCTGACTCATAAAGCTCGTCCGGTGTCAGGTCTGGATTTTCTTGACTTTGACCTCATCATTGCGATGGACGACCAGAACTATGAGGACCTCATGCACCTTGCCCCTTCGGTGGAGGCGACACACAAGATCCACAGGATGTCGGAGTTCCTCAAGGTGAGGAAAATGTCATATATCCCAGACCCTTATTACATGGGTGTAGAGGGATTTTCTCTTGTGCTGGACCTTCTGGAGGACGGCTGCAAGAATCTCTATGATATCATCGTAAAGGCGGAATTCGGTGCTTAAATCATTATACATAGATATCAGGAATCGTCTGCGTGAACTGATCGCGGGCACGGAGTTCGACGGAAAGGTCTTTTTCGTCGGAGGCTGCTGCCGTGATGACATCATGGGGACGGAAATCAAGGATATAGACATCTCGGTGGCTCTGCCTGACGGAGGCATCCGTCTTGCCACGTGGCTGCATGAGAACGGTCATCTGGCAGGCGAAGTGTCTGCTTTTCCGGAATTCCATACCGCCAAGTTCCGTCTTGCTGACTTTCCTGATGTCGAGCTGGAGTCTGTCCATACCCGCAAGGAATCATATCCGGACCGCGGCAGCAGGAACCCCGTGACCGATTACGGCACCCACGAGGAAGACTGTTTCAGACGTGACTTCACAGTAAATGCCCTCTATCAGAACATCTCGACAGGAGAAATCATTGACATTACCGGCAAGGGCCTTGACGATATACGTGAGCAGATAATCCGCACTCCTTCAGATCCTTTCGTGAAGTTTGACGAGGACCCGCTCCGCATCCTCAGATGCATCCGTTTTGCAGCCCGTTTCGGCTGGAAGATAGCGCAGGAAACCTTCGATGCCATGCGCGCCATGGTGCCGAGGATGGAGATCCTTACTCCCGGCAGGATATCTGAGGAGTTCATGAAGATGCTCTCGGACGGCCATCCTGCAATGGCCATGGAACTCCTGAAGTCCACAGGTGCAATGCATTATGTCATTCCTGTATTTGAGCAGACATACGACATGGCCCAGAACAAGTACCATTTCGGCACTGTGTGGGATCATACGATAGCTGTGCTCAAGGAGACTGCCAAGCAGACGGACGACGTCTATGTCCGCCTCGCTGCGCTTCTGCATGATATCGGCAAGATCGTTACACGTACGGTCGATGTCGAGGGCAAGGTCCATTTCTATAAGCATGAATTCCTGGCTATGGACATGGTTCGCGATATCATGAAGTCGCTCAATCTGCCGAATGAGGAGATCGCAACGGTGCAGTTCCTCGTGATGCACCACATGTGCGCGAAGAACTGGGGATATGAGTGCGAGAGGATGAAGGACAAGAGCCTCAGGAAGCTCCAGTACGCGTGCCGCACATGGGAGCGCTTCCAGGATCTGATGATCATTGTCTATGCGGACAACATGTCCCATGCACCGGAATACTGCATGCCGCGTCAGTCTGAGGTCATGCTTGAGCGTACCCGACAGATGATGCAGGAGGGTAGTGCCATGTTCGGTTACCGCCCCGTCCTGACGGGTAAGGAGATCATGGAGATCAAGGGCCTTGCTCCCGGTCCACAAATAAAAAAGTGCCAGGATTATCTCATGGCACTTGCTTTCAACAATCCTCTCATGACTAGAGAGGAAGCTGTTAAGCTTCTTAAGGGTTTCAGATTATAACATCAGTCCGGCCTTCACCTTGTCGGCAACCTCCTGACCCTTGATGTGGGCGAGGATGGTAAGTCCGAAGTCCTGGGCCCAGCCCGGTCCGCGTCCTGTGATCATGTTTCCGTCTACAACGACACCTTCCTTCACATACTCCGCGCCCTTGTCGGCGAGAGCCTGCTCGAAGCCGTCGTAGCATGTCATCTTCTTGCCCTGTATGTTTGGCAGAAGGGTGAGGACTACGCTTGGTGCTGCGCAGATTGCCGCTACAGTACCGCCTTCTGCGTAGTGCTGAACCATGATGTCCATCAGCTTCTTGAAGGCTGCAAGGTTAGCCGAGCCAGGCATTCCGCCTGGGAAGATCATCACGTCTGAAGGGAGGCATGGACCGAATGTGGTCGAAGCCTTGAACTCTCCGAATGCCATGTCTGCAACCACCGGGATGCGGTTGGAACTGGTCACGATCCTGTCGTCATAGATCGAAACGGTCTTTACGTTGATGCCTCCTCTGCGGAGCATGTTGACAGTCGTCAATGCCTCGGAAATCTCGAAGCCGTCTGCAAGAAAAATATATGTTCCTTTCATATTTTATTATGTTTTGTGCTATTGGTAATGTCGGTTTCTCTCGTTACAGTCCCCAGTCTGAGGCGTTGTATGTGGTTTTCGGTGCTTGAGGTACGTTAGGGAAGTAGGTGAATCCCGTCAGTTTCTCCAGGTCGCTTACGCTCATCATGTCCTGCTCGCTGACCTTCACACCCTTCGGAGTCTTGTGACTTCTCACGAACGCTGCGCACTTTATTTCAGATGCGGTGCAGTCCTTGAGGGCCTTTCCGCTGCTGCCGCTCTTTGTTCTCATCAATATATAGTAGAACATTGTAGGACGGCTTACGTCGTTTCGGCCTCCGTATGATATCGTTGCTGGAGAGTCGGTGTAGCCTCTGCGGTCTGTATATTTATCGAAATATGCTCCTATGACAACATAAAGCGTATCCGAGCAGACCTGTCCGTCAACCCAGTCTTCAAGCGTGTTCCATCCGCCGCCACCGGTGTTGAATGTGTCTGTGTATTGCGGTGCTATATTGGAATAATAGAACACCTGCTTGTTGGTTGCAGTCGATGACAGACGTTCTGCCGATCCGAGCATGTGACCCTTGTTGCATCCGCCGCCAGTACTCTTCGAGTTGTACTGGATGTCAGCCGGGATTGACGGGTCTTTTGCGTATGCGTCAGTTCTTTTGGCACCGCTCTGGTACATCTCGTGTCTCGGAGCTGCCACCCAGACAGGGCAGTGGTGCTCGGCGCTGAAGCATACGGTGTAGTTGCGCGCCGTCTTGCCGCCAGGACCTTTCTCTCCACCTGCGCACATGTGGTGTGCGTAGTAAAGATCGCTGTCGTAGCTGTCGATCAGGTATGATCCAGACTGAGAATAGTTGATGACAGGCAGCTCATACCAGCCGTATTTGCCGCTCTGGCCCGGAACAGGAGTCGGTATGTCCTCGTCACCAGGCTGGTCAGGGTCTGGGTCGGGTTCCGGATCTGGGTCGGGGTTCGGATCAGGTGTAGGGTCCGGATCTACCGGCTGGTCAGTGCCGGGGCCTCCAGGAGTTGATCCGCCGCCGTTTCCTCCTGTCGCGATGCCTCTTCGATATAAGGTCAGCTCCTTCTGGCTTCCTGTGTAGCAGCGGAATATGTTCGCGCTGGCATTCCATTGAAGCCTGTAGTTGTCATAGGCCATGTTTCTGACCCAAACGCTTCCGCCATCCTTGTATGAGAATGTCCACCTGTAGTTGTCGCTGGACTGAGCGGTCGCTGCTGCATTGACCGAGTTCTTCGCATTCTCAAGACCAAGATAACCGATGCCGGCGACGTTGATGGTATAGCCGTTTCCGGACTTTTCCACTACTGCCTTGTACTGGTCTCCATCGTCTGAATGGATGCCCTGCGCTGTCAGCGTCGAGGAAATGTCAACTCCATATCCTTTAGTCTCGTCATGAGAATTGAGCACAAGAACGGTACTTCCAGAGGTGTATGTGATCAGATAATCACCGCTCCAGTCGCTGAAATTTTCGGCGACTTCGACATAATATGACTCCTGGGGGTCCTCAGGTTCCGGAACCACCGGTGTGTCCGGATCCTCATTACCTGGTGTGTCCGGATCCTCATTACCTGGATTCTCCGGGTCTACCGGAGTCTCTGTGCCCGGACGGTCCTGGTCATCCGGCTGTTCCGGTGTGATAGGAGTACATGCCGCCATGAGGGCAGCGGCTATCAATAGCAGATATCTTTTTCTCATTACTTCTCAAGCTTGAGGTAGAATGGCGCTACAGGAAGTCCTTCCGCGTTCTTGAGGTTGCCCGGCTTGAAGTCGCCCCAGCCATAGCGTACCACGCATGGGTCATGGACGAATTCCGATCTGAGTCTCAGAACCCTCTGGTCCCATTCGAAGAATGCGAATGTCACAGGGTAGAAGATACCTTCGCTGCCGGCTACCTCGAGTCCCTCGATCTCCATCCATCTGTTGATGCCGTTCCAGCAGTTGGTCAGTTCTACTCCGATCTCGGTACCGCCGGCCATGCTTACGCATTTCACAGCCTCAGGGCTGTAGCATGGAATCGAAGTGAATCCATAGTCCCTGTTAAGGGCAAGGTAGGCGAGTCTGTCGCCGACTTCCTTCTTCTTTGCAGGGTGGATATTATCCTGCTCATAGCTTTCTACGAGGTCGTTTGTCACGATGATGCCGCAGTTCGGGATCGAATGTGCAGCCTCGTGCTGGGCCTGACGCAGAAGTGCGAAGTATGGAGTCTCGGTGTATGGCTTGTTGCGGTATGGCGCGAGCTCCACCATGTAGAACGGAAGCTTTGCATCAGCATCACCCCAGCACTCTCTCCAGTGGTTCACCATAGTCGTCATCCTCTCGACGAACTGGTCGTGTCTGCCTACATTCGAGCAGCCCTGGTACCAGATGAATCCTTTTACAGTGTATCCCATTACAGGACAAAGCATTGCGTTGTATGCAAGATATGGACGGTGGTAGTGCACCATGGACTCGATATGTGCTCTGTCAAGGTTCTCGTCAGGATAGGTCTCAAGGATCTCCTTCGGTGTCCAGCTTTCGATGCGGGCTCCGCCGTATGCACATGATACGATACCTACAGGCATGTCAAGCATCTCGTTGAGCTTGCGGGCGAAGAAGAATGCTGTCGCGCTCATGCCCGGAACTGTCGCAGGCTCAGCGCCTTCCCACTTCGCGTCCACCTCGGTGAGAGGCTCGTATGACTGTTTGAGCGGAACAGTAAACATTCTGATCTTTTCCTTCGCAGCAGGTGCCGAGATGTATTCGATGGCGTTCTCTACAGGGCAGTTGAAGAAGCCTCTCATAGGCATCTCCATGTTGCTCTGACCCGATGCAAGCCATACCTCTCCGACAAGCACGTCGCTGATCTTCAATGACGCGCCGCCGCCCTTGACGGCGATGCTGTATGCCTTGTAGCTGCCGGCAGGAGTCTCGACCTTTACGGACCACTTACCATCGGAATCCGCCTTGCAGCGGTATCCCTTGCCGTTCCATGACGGTGTTACGGTTACCTGTGCTCCGGGATCAGATGTTCCCCAGATTACTGCTTCGGTGTTCTGCTGCAGGACCATTCCGTCGCTGCATACGCTTGACAATGCAAGCTTGGCCTGCGATACAATGCAGAGGCATAGCATCGAGGCCAATACTGTGATTATTCTTTTCATGATATGTGATTAAAGTGAAGCGAGGCACTCGCTTACGTTCTTCTCAATGCGTGCAAGGATGTCAGTTCCCTCTGCCTTCTCGAACTTCTCGCCTACGATGTTCTCGTAAAGCTCGACATAGCGGTCTGTGATGCCGTTCACGATATCCTCGGTCATCTCAGGAACCTGCTGTCCGTCCTGGCCCTGGAAGCCGTTTGCCATGAGCCATTCGCGAACGAACTCCTTGGAGAGCTGCTTCTGCTTCTCACCTGCAGCGAGGCGCTCCTGGTAACCCTCTGCGTAGAAGTAGCGTGATGAGTCAGGAGTGTGGATCTCGTCCATGAGGTAGATCTTGCCGTCCTTCTTTCCGAACTCATACTTGGTGTCCACGAGGATGAGGCCCATCTTTGCTGCGATCTCTGTTCCTCTCTGGAAGATAGCCTGAGTGTATGCCTCAAGCTGCTCGTAGTCCTCACGGCTTACGATGCCCTGAGCGATGATCTCTTCCTTAGAGATGTCCTCGTCGTGACCCTCGGCAGCCTTTGTTGTAGGAGTGATGATCGGAGTAGGGAATTTCTGGTTCTCGACCATGCCCTCCGGCATCTCTACGCCGCAGATTGTCCTCTTTCCTGCCTTGTACTCTCTCCATGCGTGGCCTGAAAGGTATCCGCGGATAACCATCTCGACCTTGAAAGGCTCGCACTTGTGGCCTACTGTAACCATAGGATCCGGAACTGCGATCTTCCAGTTAGGGAGGATGTCAGTTGTCGCGTCAAGGAACTTGGCTGCGATCTGGTTGAGCACCTGACCCTTGAAAGGAATGCCCTTAGGGAGAACCACATCGAACGCTGAGATACGGTCAGATACCACCATCACGAGGTAGTCATCTCCGATGCTGTACACGTCACGAACCTTTCCTACATAGTGGCCTGTCTGGCCGGGAAAATTGAAATCTGTCTTTACGATTGCTTCCATTGTATGATTATATTTGAATTTTCTTATACGTCATTGCGAGACCCTGGAAAGGGTCGTGGCAATCTCCAACTGACAAAGATACGAATTTTATTCGTACTCCGTCAGTTTGAGGCGATATTTGTTGCTGCCGAAGTTCATGTAGAACAGATTGCATTCCGGCACTGTCGCTCCCTGTTTGACCGGACGTCTGTTCCACTCTGAGTCAATCCCGAACAGCACAGGATTCTTGCGCCCTTCAAGAGCAAATCCAAGCTGTTCATACACAGTGCCTTCCGACCATTCCAGATCTGCGTAGCTCATGATGTCGTCCGGATGTACTTCTTCAATGAATGCGTTGAGGATCTTGCCCATGCCGCCGCTTATCCTCAGTCCCGGAAGGGATGCGAAACGGACCCATTCGTATGAACGGATGGTGCGACCTTCCTTCACCCATTTGCGTGCATTGGAGAATGTGCCTACGGCTATGAGAGTCCCTGCAGGGATGCTTCCGCGGCCTTCCTGTGCGATGTGCCCGGTGTGCCTTTTGAGGAACATGCCGTATCTGTACTTGCATGCGGCATCTCCGTAGGCATGTGTGCGGCCCAGGAACTCTGCCGCAGTAGGTTTGTCAATCCTGCGGATCTCGCAGTTCCGGGCGTATATGGGAGTGAAAATTTCCAGATGGGCAAGTAGTCGGGCCTTCATCATCTCCGGCTGCCTGTGCCACCTGTCCTCTGGGATGATCAGGGGGTATTTTCCCGTTTCACGGACATGCTGTGCGATGACATCTTTAAGCTTTACAGACTGCTCGGCCGCTTCTTCGGAACTTTGTGCGCAAATATTGATGGGCACAATGAGCCCGATCCGGTCTTCGAGTCCGTTTTCGGTCAGAAATCTGAGTATGTCATCCTGCAGAACCATATCTGCAAATATATGCTTTATTTGTGAAATAACGACCCTTGATCTATAAGGTGTTGAGTGTTAGAGGGATAAGTGTTTAAGGGTCGGAAAAATTTCCGACCCTTGTGAGGGTAAGTTGTTGATGGTTAGAGTGTTATGTGAAAAGGGTCGGTGTGTGCCCCACAGCAATGCGAGGGATTTGTTCGGATATTGGAGGTAATTATTAAATTTGCATTATGCAGGAGAAGACAGATCTGCCGGTAATGGCACAGGACGGCATACATGCGGGATTCCCGTCGCCCGCTACGGATTATATGACCCAGGCGATCGACCTGAACAAGGAACTGGTACGGCACCCGGCTGCGACCTTCTATGGCCGTGTGGTGGGTGATTCCATGATTGACGCCGGGGTTGAGGAAGGTGATATACTGGTGATTGATAAGTCGTTGGAGGCGCGTGAGGGAGATATGGCGGTGTGCTTTGTGGATGGTGAGTTCACTCTTAAGCATCTGCATTTCCACGATGGGGGACTGACGCTTCGTCCGGCCAATCCGAACTATCCGGAGATCGAGGTCGGCGATGGTGTGGACTTCGCTTTGTGGGGCGTTGTTACTTATGTGATTAAACGTATAAGATAAAAGATTGCCACGTCGCTTCGCTCCTCGCAATGACGTAGGAACTATCGTTCAAGGAGTCGAAGGACGGGTGTCGGTAATGGTTATGTTTGCTTTAGTGGACTGCAATAATTTCTTCGTGTCATGCGAAC
Source organism: Bacteroidales bacterium (assembly GCA_017631875.1). The sequence goes on from JAGBSL010000014.1 coordinate 13,801, forward strand.
GCGTCTTCCGTCCGGATCTTGAGGGGAAGGCGGTCGTCGTGCTGTCCAACAACGACGGCTGCGTCGTGTCGCGAAGTAATGAGAGCAAGGCCATGGGAATAAAGATGGGAACGCCGTTCTTCCAGGTAAAGCATATGGTGGACGAGGGCAGGCTTACTGCGTTTTCGTCAAATTATGCGCTGTATGGTGACTTGTCGGGAAGGGTGATGTCTATTCTCGCTGATGCAGTTCCCCATATTGAGATATATTCTATAGATGAGGCATTCCTTCACCTTGAAGGAATCGACCCTGAGAATGTGCAGGAGTTCTGCCGGAGTCTTGTCGCCAGGGTGCGGCAATGGGTAGGGATCCCTGTGAGCATCGGAGTCGCGCCGACAAAGACATTGGCAAAGATCGCCAGCCATTTCGCCAAGACCCATAAAGGTTACAGGGGAGTCTGCATGATGGATACTGACGCCAAGAGGCTTAAGGCATTGGAACTGACTCCGATAGATGATGTCTGGGGTATAGGAAGGAGATTGGCTCCGAAGATGGTTTCATGGGGCGTGCGGTCGGCCCTGGACTTTACTCAGAGACCTAAGGAGTGGGTGCAGTCAAGGCTCGGAGTCAACGGACTTCGGACATGGGAGGAGCTATGCGGCATCCCGTGTGTCGAGGAGGAAAATGCCGAGAGACGAAAGTCCATATGCACCTCACGGTCGTTCGCAGACATGATAGAGGATGAGCGCGAACTCGAACTGAGGGTGTCGGACTTTGCTGCCATGTGCGCGAAGAAACTCCGTGACGAGGGTTCGGCGGCCTATGACGTTACGGTATTCATGTATACAAACCGCTTCAGGGAAGACTTGAAACAGTATTTTCCTTCAGTGACTATCCGTCTGCCGGTGGCGGCAAACAGTACTCAGGAGATAGTCGGAGCTGCCTTGAGGGCGTTCAGGACTATATTCAGGGAAGGTTATCAATACAAGAAGGCGGGAGTGACTGTCAGCAATATAGTGCCGCAGGACGAGCTTCAGGGCGTTCTGTTCGGTTATGACCAGGCGCTCAGGAAGAAGCAGGACCGTCTTTCGGAGGTCATGGACAGCGTGAATTCAGGCTCCGGTAAGGCCTTGCTCCGTCTGGCGGCCCAAAGGGAAGGTCACTATGCCGACGGCATCAGGTGTGAACGCAGATCAAGCCTCTACACAACCTCGCTGGATGAAATAATGAAGGTGCACTAGCTCCGGGCTGGTGCACCTTGTCGTTATCTTACCTCTCTGACCTTTGCTTCTTTCAGAAACTCTCTGACCTGTAGAGGATTATCCGTGGTTATATACATTACCTTGTGTCGTATGACTCTTATGATGTCTTCGTCCTTGTTTACAGTCCATGCATTGGTGGTCATCCTCAGTTTCCTTGCCTCCTTTGGCCAAAGCGGATGTTTGTCGAACACGCTGAAGTGGTAGTCGATGCCGTTAATGCCGGCCGCCTTCACTTCCTTTGGGTTCATGTTGCCTTCAAGATACTGTACGCTGAAGTCTGGAAGCAGCTCACCGAGTCTCTGGCATATATGGAAGCTGAAGGATATGAACATCACTCTCTCCGGATCAAGAAGTCCGTGTTTTTCAAGGCTCTCGATAGTCAGTCTCACGAATCTGTCTTCTACCTCTGGGCTTGAATGAGGCTTAAGCTCATATACCAGCATTGTCTCCGGATAGAGCTTGCCCTGCTCGAGATACTGGTCCAGCGTCGGGATAGGTTCGCCGTTAACCAGTCTGTGGCTCTTGAAATCGGCGAAAGGGTAGTCTTCGATCAGCTTGCCGTCTATCCTGCTGTCGTGGAAGACGATGAGCGTATCGTCCGCGGTCATGTTCACATCGAATTCGCTACCCCAGAATCCGGCTTCCTGTGCGCATCGCAGCGCAGCGAGGGAATTTCTCGCATATCCAGCTTCTTCGCAGTTCCAGAATCCTCTGTGAGCCACAATACCCATCTTGTTTTTGCTGATGCGGCTTTTCGGCGCCGCTGCAGCCGGAATCATCATCATGACGCAAAGCAGCGTCATGAGCGATTTTACTATTATCTCTTTTTTCATTGGTTTTTGTTGATATTGCATGCAAATATATAACTATTTAATGAGCCGATAAAGCAAAAAATGTTATCTTTGCCTGTGATGTGCCTAAGTGTACACGTTGTATAGGTAGTGTAAAACAATTTGATATTACTATGGTAAAGGTAAATCTCGGAGGTTGCAGCTCCTTTGTAAAAGATGCAGATTATAAGGTATATGTAGAAAAGGCGCTTGCAGCGCTTGAAGTTCTTGAGAACGAAACAGGTAAGGGTAATGACTTCCTTGGTTGGAAGCACCTCCCTTCAGAGACTCTCAACAGCAACCTCGTTGCAGAGTGTGAGGCTGTAAGAGATGCGTGGAAGGCAAAGAACGTTGACCTCGTTGTCGTTATCGGTATCGGTGGTTCATACCTCGGTGCTAAGTGCGCTCTCGAGGCTCTTTCACACCAGTTCGCAAAGCAGCTCAAGACAAAGGGCGATGCTCCTGAGATCGTATTCGCAGGACAGAACCTCTCGGAGGAGTACATGTGCGAGCTTATGGACCTCGTTCAGGAGAGAAACGCAGCATGCGTTGTGATCTCAAAGTCAGGTACGACAACAGAGCCTGCAGTGGCATTCCGTCTTGTGAAGAAGTATCTCGAGGAGACTTACGGAAAGGCAGAGGCTGCAGAGCGTATCGTAGCTGTTACAGACAAGGCTCGTGGAGCCCTCAAGTCTCTCTCTACTCAGGAGGGTTACAAGACATTCGTCATCGAGGATAATGTTGGTGGTCGTTTCTCAGTTCTTACTCCAGTAGGTATTCTCCCTATCGTTCTTGCGGGCTTTGACATGAAGGCTATGCTCGAGGGTGCTCTTGCAATGGAGGAGGCTTGCGCGAAGAAGTGCGAGTGCAATCCTGCAATCCAGTACGCTGCAATGCGTAACGCTCTCTATGCACAGGGCAAGAAGATCGAGATCCTCGTTGCATACAACCCTAAGCTTACATACCTCGGAGAGTGGTGGAAACAGCTTTACGGCGAGTCAGAGGGTAAGGACGGCCTCGGAATCTTCCCTGCATCAGTGAACTTCACAACAGATCTTCACTCTATGGGCCAGTACATCCAGGACGGTGAGCGCACCCTCATGGAGACTGTGGTGACAGTCGAGAAGAGCAAGCGTTCTATGCTTATCGAGAATGATCCTCAGAACCTTGATGGCCTTAACTTCCTTACTGGAAAGCATGTAGAGGAGTGCAACGCGATGGCGGAGCTCGGAACAAAGCTCGCTCACATCGACGGCGGCGTGCCTCAGCTCTCTCTCAGCATCGAGTGCATCAACGAGTACAACCTCGGAGCCCTCTTCTATTTCTTCGAGAAGGCTTGCGGTATCAGCGGCTACATCCTCGGCGTGAATCCGTTCGACCAGCCGGGCGTTGAGGCTTACAAGAAGAACATGTTCGCTCTTCTGGGCAAACCAGGATACGAGGAGCAGGCAGAGGCCCTCAGAGCAAGACTATAAAACCACTTTTATAACACTAAAACTTTTAAGTTATGAGTACAACTAAAATGATGTTGGATTACCTCAGAAAAGAGGGTTTCCAGCCAGAAGAGGAGTCTTTCGGACTTGCTTTCCGTTATCAGATGAAGAACTATCTGTTCCTTAACAATGATGAGGATCCGTCTTTCTTCCAGTTGGTTATGCCAGGTATCTGCAGTGTAGACGATCAGAACAGAATGAGAGTGTACAAAGCTATGGATGCTGTGAACTCGTCTGTAAAGGTTGCCAAGGCAAGCATTTTTGATGGTGATTCAGTATGGCTCTACTGTGAGCTTCTGATCGACTCGACTCCAGAACTTGGAGACCTTGTCCCACGTTCTCTTGGTATTCTTCAGCACGCCTATAAGGTGTTTGGTGAAAACTACTAGCAGATTTTCCTGAGAGATGCAGGAACTTCAGCTGACATATCTGAACAAGCTGGCTGTCTTGAGGATAGCTGTCGACCTGGTTAAGGCCGACAGCAGAATTCATGGAGATGAGATAAGCTTGCTCGCAGAGCTTCAGGAGAAGTTCGCCCTCTCACAGGAGGATCTGGACAGAATACATTACATCACGCTCCAACAGGCTGTTTCAAGCCTGAAGGAGCTTGATGTTTTTTCAGCCGAGCATGTTGTCCGAATCCTGGAGGAGGTAATGTGCGTTGATAATGAGATCGATTACGAAGAGAATATTCTTCTTACGGCTGTATTCATGTCGATTTCTCCTCGCTCCAGAGACTGGTGTGACGTGCTGTCCGTGCCTAATGTCATGGATGAAACGTCTTTAAGGCAGGTCCTTTATCTGGAGTCTTCTCCTTGTCCCGAGGTTCATAAGCTTTTTAATGATAAGTATGACAAGCTTTTGATAACCAAGTCATTCAATGATATGGGACTCGACTTTTTCTACCTGCCTGATGTGCTTAGAGGACATCAAGATGGTTCTGACAGCATGGTGAATCTGCTCCGTCAGGCCATGCGTTATCTGGTACCATCTGGTACTGGGCGTATTGATGATGCAGATATTGCATCTTTTTCTCCGGAAGGTTTCTTCTACTTCCTGCTTTCTCGTTATAGGATTGATCTGAAGTCTCTCAAGTCCCAGTCGTTCCTTCTGTTCAAAGTACGAGACAGTTACTCTCTCGATGATGACAATAACCTGACCAAAGGGGTGGATTTCTTTGTTATCAGCATGGATGCTGACGTAAAGTCCAGAATATACACATTCATTTCACGCTTCGACAAGCAGAATAATCAGATCCCATATGAGGGCTGCTATAAGATCCTGTGCGATTATCTGAGCTCGGCTTCCAAGAATGTCAGTCGCATACTGGTGGACGACTCATACGGTTTCTCTCTAATGGACAATGAAAGGACAAAAGTTGTTTTTGAGTCCTCCCCTCAGACGCGTACGTTCTATTTGCTTCTTCTGAGATATGGTGCAGCTGGAGTCAGTCAGGATACCTTTGATGAAGCTTTGCGCCTGCTAAGTGAGGTCCCGGATCAAGAGGATTTCAGTATGGAAGGATTCATGTCCAGGATGCGGTCAATCTGTACAGAGGCTTCACACCTTATATATAACGCGTGCGTGATCTATTCCGAAGTTTCCGGCAAGGAAACATCCTCGCGCAAGTTCCTCGGTTATATCGAGAGCATATTCCGAAATCGTAGTTCGTTGAAGAACTACGCAAACAAGGGCTTCTTTGAATTGAATAAACTGGCGGATGCGGATAAGTTCTTGATCTCATTCGACTCTTCTGCCAAGACCTATGGTATATCGGCCGAGCTGCAGACATTCAGGATGCGTACTTTGGCCGGTACTGATGTGACCCTTGATAAGACGGACTTCTGGCAACGTCTCCTATAATCCAAACGTTTGGTTTTTCTCTTTGTTTTGTATGATTTATGCTGATATTTGCGGTCTGTTAAAATGATTCGCATATGTCAGACAATTATAAATCTTGGAAAAATTGCCTTTCAGAGAATTCGTCGGCAGTTCTCGAAGGAAAGGGACGAAATGTCATTCCAGCTGCGGAGAAGCGTTCTCTGTGGCTACGGTATCTGGATAAATTCAAGGATCCTCTCATAGTGATCCTTCTGATAATTCTCGCCCTGTCGTGCGGCGTGACGGCATACGAGTTTTACCATACCCATGATTATCAGCTGCTTTTTGAGCCTGCGGGAGTCCTGCTGGCCATATTGCTTTCTACTGGTATCGGATTCATTTTCGAGACAAAGGCCGATAAGGAGTTCGATATTCTTAACCAGGTCAAGGATGACAGACTCGTAAAGGTTGTAAGAAGAAAGAATGAACATTCCCATCCGCGACTTGTTACTATAAAGAAGTCGGATGTGGTCGTTGGAGATATCGTGCGTCTTGAAAGCGGCGATGAAGTTCCGGCTGATGGACGTGTCATTACATGTGAGCAGCTGAGGATGGATGAGTCTGCATTCACTGGTGAACCATATGCAGTAAAGTACGCAGATAAATCAAAGGCTGAAGAGGAATCAGCTTATGATGCTGATTTTCTTCTAAGAGGTTCTATTGTCCTTGAGGGCTTCTGCATGTATAAGGTTACCGCTGTGGGAGTTGATACCGAAGAGGGTAAGGGAGCACTCAAGATCATGGAGGATGAGGCGGTAGAGACTCCATTGAACAGGCAGTTGGATGGGCTTGGACGTCTGATAACTCGTATAAGCTATATTCTGGCCGGACTTATCGTAGTAGGAAGGCTGGTTTATTATTTTGCTTTCGACGGAAATGTGGCAAATAATTCGGATCTGCTGCAGATATTCGATTATACCCTTAAATCCGTAATGATTGCTGTGACGCTTATCGTTGTGGCAGTGCCGGAAGGTCTGCCTATGAGTGTGACGATAAGTCTTGCGCTCAGCATGCGTAAGATGTTGAGGGTCAAGAATCTTGTGAGAAAGCTTCATGCGTGTGAAACTATGGGTGCGACTACGGTCATATGCACAGATAAGACAGGAACGCTCACAATGAACAGGATGAGTGTGGTGTCCAGCGGTTTCACATGTCCTGAGGAACTTATACTTCACGGCATGGCTGTCAATTCGACAGCTGACTTGTCTGTTGCGGATGATGGGTCCGTGCAGGCTATCGGAAATCCGACCGAGTGCGCTTTGTTGAGGTGGATGAAGGACCAGTTCGGAACTGATTACCGTGATATCAGGTCTATGTATGCGGTCGAATCCGTTGTTCCTTTCTCTACTGAGACCAAATACATGGCGACCGTCTGCAGAAACAAGGCGACAGGTGAAAGGTTCAGATTTGTCAAAGGTGCTCCGGAGTATATCATGGAGATGTGTGTGTGTGGCTCGTCTTCGCAGGAGGCTGTCAAGGCATCTGAGCTGCTGAATGAGTATCAGGGAAACGCATGGAGGACTTTGGGCTTTGCCGTGGAAAGAATAGGAGTTGATGAGGGACTTATGCTTGCCGGAGTTGTTGGCATTGCCGATCCGGTACGTCCTGATGTCAAGGAGGCAATAGAGACTTGCCGCAAGAGGGCCGGTGTGAAGGTTATTGTGGTGACTGGAGACATTTCTGCAACAGCAGAGCATATCGGTGCGGAAATCGGCCTTTTCGATGACGGAGAGACTCCACGTTCACTGACAGGTCAGCAGTTCGCTTCTATGACAGATGAGCAGGTTATGGAGATCCTTGGCGATCTGAGAATCTTGTCTCGTGCGCGTCCTGAGGACAAGGCACGTCTGGTGGAGCTTCTGCAGAAAAAGGGTGAAGTGGTGGCCGTGACAGGTGACGGAACGAATGATGCTCTGGCTCTCAAGAAGGCGCAGGTGGGTCTTTCCATGGGAGATGGAACAGCTCGTGCAAAGGAGGTGAGCGACATCACTATTCTAGACAATTCGTTCGTCAGCATCAACAAGGCCATCCTTTGGGGACGTTCGTTGTATCTTAATATCAGGAGGTTCATATATTTCCAGATGACCATTAACATATGCGCCTGTCTCCTGGTGCTTGTGGGTGCGTTCCTGGGTGTGGATTCGCCTCTGACCGTAACCCAGATGCTGTGGGTGAACCTGATCATGGACACGTTTGCTGCAATGGCTCTGTCGTCTCTTCCTGCTGACCCTAAGGTCTTTGATGAGAAGCCTCGCGACCCGGAGAGTCATATTATCGACAGGTCTATGCTTAAAAGGATTCTTTTCGGAGGTCTGGTTTTCTTCGGTCTTCTTATCCTCTTGTGGGAAGTGCTTCTGCATACAGACGTCAGAAGCGTCAGCGATCTGTTCTCATGTACCTTGATAAAGGATGCTCTGGCAGGCACAATGGGAGCTTCTGCTTCTGAGATGACCAGATATGAAATGGGTATATTTTTCACGACTTTCGTGATGCTTCAGTTCTGGAATATCTTCAATGCAAAGAATTATAGGACGGATCACTCATTTTTCCTTACTCTTTTCTCGAAGACAAGTTTCAGCTTGAGCTTCTATCTTATCGTTCTGGTGATTCTTGGAGGACAGTACCTCATTGTCAACCATCTTGGCCGTTTCTTTGATGTTGCACCACTGACCTTGGGGGACTGGGTACGTATTTTCTTAGCTACTTCTTTTGTGCTGCTTTTACCTGAAATAAAAAGGATATTCAAGTATATTTTCTCGAGAAACTAATCCATGATACCGAAATTTTTCCTAAATTTGGAGAAATTATGGATGTATTATGATAGAACTCAAGAAAAATGATATCGTAGGACCGTATACGGTTGAATATAGGATCAAGGGGGGTACTCTTACCAGTACATACAGGGTTTCGGATAAGGACGGAGCCCCTTGTTTTATGAAACTGTATGATCTCTCTCAGGTGCCATCATCGATGATGATGGACGATACTGTAATGGAAATCGCCTATTCCAGAAAAGTAAAGCATGAGAACGTAATTTCTTATCAGAGTGACGGCAAGGAAACTCTTTCTGATGGAAATGAGTATGCTTATCTCATTACGAATTTCTTTACAGGCAGACTGATTTCCGAGCAGCTCGGTTCGGGCAAGTTATATGATTGGGATGAGGCGAAAGCCATAATGGTCAATGTTCTTGCGGGACTTGTGTATTTGCATGAAGCGTTGAATCTTACACATAATGATATAACTCCTCGTAACATCCTTCTTGAGCAGGTAGGTCCGGAAACATACGCCCCTCGTATTATTGACCTCGGACATTTAAGCAGGCCTTGCAGCGGAATACCACCTTTCCCGATAGATGATCTGACGATGGCGTTCTGCGCCCCTGAAACATTTGCCGGCTTCTATGAGAAGAACAGTGATGTGTTCTCTGCTGCAGCCGTGCTGTATGTGATGCTCACAGGCAAGACTCCGTGGAACGTAGACATTCCTTCTGGTCTGCCATATTCTGCAAAAAAGAAACTGGTGAGGGCGGCGCGTAAAGAAGCGCTTGATACTCAGGTTCTTGCGGATAAGGGACTCAGCCAGAGTGATATAGGACTTATTGTAAAATGTCTTGAGCAAAATTCCAATGAAAGACTTTCGGTGAAGGATTTCTATGAGTGCTTGTCGGGAACCAAGAGCCAAGTCTTCGCCCCTGAGGCATCGACATCAGAGTCAGAGCCTGGCAGAAAGCCGCAGACTCATGAAGAAGCAGTATCAACCACTGTCCAGATAAAGAAGAAGCAAGGTGGCGGTTTTGCAGACGTTGCTGGAATGCAGACACTTAAGGATGAGTTGACCAAGAGGGTCATCTGGGTGCTTAAAGATAAGGAAAAGGCAGAAAAGTATAAGCTTACGCCGCCTAATGGAATGGTGCTTTATGGCCCTCCTGGCTGCGGAAAGACATATTTTGCAGAAAAGTTCGCAGAAGAGGCAGGATTCAATTTCACTATGGTGAACGGTTCGGATCTCGGAAGCACATATATGCACGGAACGCAAGGCAAGATCGCAAGCCTGTTCAAGGAAGCTGAAAAGAAGGCCCCTGTCATACTTTGCTTTGATGAGTTCGATTCGTTTGTGCCTTCGCGTGGATCGTCTGATGCCAACCAGAGGGGAGAAGAGGTCAATGAGTTCCTTGCCCAGCTTAACAACTGTTCAAAGAAAGGCATATTTGTCATAGGTACGACAAACAGATTGGAGCTGATCGACCAAGCTATCCTGCGAAAGGGCCGTATGGACCTGCATGTGGAGATTCCTGCTCCTGATGCAGATACAAGAAAACTGATGTTCCTTCTCCATCTGAAGGAGCGTCCAGTCGCAGAAGACATTAATGCGGAAGAGTTGGCACAGCTGACAGAGAATTATGCAGCGGCAGATATCGCCTTTATCGTCAATGAGGCGTCGATGATGGCAGCACTTGCTGATGACCTGATCAAGCAGGAGTATCTTGTAAACTCGATCAAGTGCAATAAGTCTTCACTCGGCGAGGTTTGCAAAAGAAGAAGAATCGGTTTTTAAATACTTAAAATTATGGGAACAACAAAGAAAGAAGTCGGAGCATATCTCTCTTCAGAAGGACTTCGTCCACAGGAAACAGATTTTGGTTACGTTTTCGAGTACCAGAACCTGACATTCTTCATTATCTGGGATGATAAAGATGATCAGTATCTCAAAATAGCCCTTCCAGGAATTTTTAATGTTGATGATAATAACAGGGATGACGCCCTTGTTGCGGTTAATGAAGTGAACAAGGAATGGAAAGTCATCAAGTCTGTAGTGACAGATGACGAAGTATGGGTGGTAGCTGAGCAGTTTGTGGACAAGGATCCTAAACTTTCGGACCTCGTTCCAAGAACAATCAATATCCTGATGGGTGGTAGAATGTCATTCTACGAGTATATGCAGTCACTCTAGTCTTTTAGATTCCGGCTCTGGACACTTCGTCCACGCCCTCGATCTCTTTGATGCTGTTAATGGCAAATCTCAGTTCGGCTGCTGAATGTATGCAGAAGTCGATTGTGCACGTACCGATGTTGTCAGCGGTTTCAGTGCCGAGAGATGTCATTGACAGCTTCAGTTTTTCTGTAATGCAGTCTATCAGGTCGCTAAGCAGGTGATACCTGTCGACTGCCCGTACTATAAGTCGTACAGGGTAAAGCGTGTCAGGGTCTTCATGCAGGTCTGCTTCATGGATGTGGTTTCCGTGTTGAGAAGCGAGCCTGATAAGCTCCTGGCAGTCCCTCTTGTGGAGCGTAAGGCGCTTAGGGTCTTCGCCATAGCCAATTACCTCGTCCCCTGGCAGAGGATTGCAGCATGCACATCTTGTAAAGTCGCGCTTAGGCTGTTTTGCCAGATATGATTTGACGGCTTTCTTTGCCTTGTATGTTACCATGTGGCCGATCCAGTCCTCCTTGATCTGCACCTCTTTACTTAACCCAATTTCGATACAGTCGCCTCGGTGCAGTACGGTCTTGACAGATGACAGCTTGCCGTTGATCCTGGCATACATTGCGTGCTCGCCGATTTCACCGTGAATCTGGAATGCATAGTCCAGGGCCGTCGCACCCTTAGGAAGGACGATGTTTTCTCCTGTAGGAGTGAATACCATGATGTCGTCATTGTATTCGAACAGGAGGCGTACCTCGTCGATGAAGTTCGAGCTTGCAGAGTCTTCCGCTACCTTCTTGAGTACGTCCTTGAAGTTCTCGAGCCACATCAGGAGATTCTCGCTGGTCTGTTCAGCTGCGCATCCGAGTCTTGACTTGCGCACCATACGTTCTGATGCGATATGTATCTCTTCCCATGTTCCCTTGCTGTTGAGGAGCTTGATGTGGAGGCTCTCGTAGCCGTTTTCCTTCGGCGCGTCGATGTAGTTGGAGAAGCTGCCCGGACGCTCTTTGAAATGGTCTGTGAGCACTGCGTATATCCTCAGGCTCATGATCTTCTCCGACATTCCGGTGTTGTCCGGGAATATGATTCTGATGTAGTGTTTGTCCGATACATGGTCGAAGTCGCAGCCCTTGGTGCGCATCTTCCTCCAGATGCTGTACGGCATACGATATCTTACCTGGGTGCGGACATTGATTCCTTCATCTGCCAGCACACGGTTTATCTGATAGGTCAGCTGCTCAAGGTATTCCTTGTCTTTTTCTTTTTCTGCTGTAAGAAGGGCGTCGATTTCCGAGAATTCCCTCGGGCATCTGAAACGGAATGACAGGGTTTCAAGTTCTGACTTCACATGGTACAGTCCCAGACGGTTTGCCAGAGGAGCGTAGAAGTAGTCTGTCTCTCCTGCGATCTTCATCTGCTTGTCCGGTCTCATGCTCTCAAGGGTACGCATGTTGTGCAGGCGGTCAGCCAGCTTGATAAGGACGGCCCTGACGTCGTACTGCATGGACTCGAGAAGCTGGCGGAAGTTGTCCACCTGCTTGGAATGGCTGTATTTCTCCTTTTTCTTCTTTGTTACAATGTCCACCAGGAATGCAACGTCGTCACCGTACCTTTCGCGAACATCCTCCAAGGTATAATGAGTGTCCTCAACTACATCGTGCAGGAGGGCGGCGATGATAGGGTTTGGTCCAAGTTCCAGTTCCTTGGCTACAATCAGCGCAACTGCTATCGGGTGGATGATGTAAGGCAGACCGGATTTCCTGTACTGGTCCTTGTGTGCCTCCATAGCGAGTTCGAACGCGTCCTTGATTCTTGCCATATCAACGTCTGATACGGTACCTTCAAGGGCGTTGTACAGCTCCTCCACGTTTTCTCTGATCATTGTGCTATAGTCTTTCATAAGGTCTGGATTTTGCGCGAAACCGCTAATTTCGCAAAACATTTTCTCATTATCAATAAAGTCGTTCTCTAATTCGGTTAATTGTTGTATTTTTGCACAGCTAAAAAATTGAAGATTATGGAAAAGAAACTATATCCCTTGAAGTTTATTCCGGTTCCGTCCAGGAGACCGTGGGGAGGAAACGCCCTTGTGAACGAGTTGGGCAAGCATTTCGTTGAAGTTGACGAGGAAGGTAATGAGACCGTCCTGGGTCCGGATGTACTTATCGGCGAGAGCTGGGAGCTTGCTGACATGGGTATAGAGGACTCTGTCGTGGAGAACGGCTGGCTTGCAGGCAACACGATCAGCGAAATCATGGAGACATATCTTGAGAGGATTGTCGGCGAGAATGTTTATAACCATTTCGGACGTCAGTTCCCGCTTCTGATCAAGTTCCTCGACATAAACGACAAGCTGTCAGTGCAGGTGCATCCAGATGACCAGGTCGCTGCGGAGAGATACGATTCGCTTGGCAAGGCGGAGATCTGGTATGTCATGGACGCAAAGCCTGAGGCAAAGATGTATTGCGGCTTCAACCGTGACATCACGGCTCAGGAATTTTATGACAGATGCAAGAACGGCACAGTCGATGAGGTCCTCAATGTCATCACTCCTAAGAAGGGCGACGTGATCTTCATCACACCAGGCACGGTGCATGCTGCGGACGGCGGAATACTGATCGCTGAGATCCAGGAGTCGTCTGACATGACCTTCAGGCTTTATGACTGGGGCCGCGAGTTCAATCCTGCGACTGCGCGCAAGATGCACGTGGAAGAGGCCATTGACGTGATCAATTACAACGCTTTCGATCCGACCATCTACCGCAAGGGCCCGCTTTGGGGAGAAGAAAGCCAGGAGGAGGACCACATGATCCAGAACCTCGTGGAGTGCCCTCAGTTCAGTGTGTCTAAGGTCAGGCTTACAGATCCTCTTCATATCTATACCGAGCAGTTCGAGAGCTTCATCGTGTATATCTGCCTTGAAGGTGCAGCATCTATCCAGGTGCCTTCGACAAATGAAAAAGGGGAGGCTTGCATGGATAACTACGAGTTCAAGAAGGGTGAGACCATTCTCGTCCCTGCCGATATGCCTGACTTCTTCCTTGTACCGCGCGATCGTGAGACACTCCTTCTTGAGGCTGTGACCCGTCCGGAAGAGGAGGTGGATCAGTATATTGATCCTGAGACAGAAGCTTTCCTTGAAGGTGAGGACTACGAAGGCCTTGAGGATGATCTTGAGGATGAGCCTTCAGCACCTGCAGGAGCTTCTCCGCTTAATTTCTTCAATTAATCATGGAAGAGGTAAGGATAGACAAATACCTCTGGGCCATAAGAGTTTACAAGACCAGGACAGAGGCTACGGATGCCTGCAAGGGAGGTAAGGTTCGAGTAAATGGCGCAGATACCAAGCCTTCGAAAACCGTCAAGGTCGGTGATACCATAGTTGCACGCAAAGGAGCAGTCGTATATACATATAAGATCTTGCAGCTCATAGATAAGAGGCAGGGAGCCAAGCTCGTTCCGAACTATGCGGAGAATCAGACTCCTGCAGAGGAACTTGCCAAGCTCCGCGCACCTGTTGAGACATTCTTCCTCAAGCGCGACAGAGGAGCAGGTCGTCCAACGAAAAAAGACCGCCGCCAGATGGAAGACCTCTGGAGCAGTCTCGACTTCGATGTCCCTGACGACATCGCCGACTCCCTCGCCGCCTCTTTCGGCCTCGACGATGACGAATAGCGCGAAAAAATAAGTTGCACGATATAATTAAAGGGTGTAGAGCTCGGTGGCATTGGCTCCCGAAAAGGGAGGGGACCCACGAAGTGGGGAGGACCACCGGGCTCTACACCCTTTAATTTATGTATATCCTACTTGAAATACCTCTTGAAAAGTCCCTGGAATCCAGCTCCATGACGAGCCTCATCCTTGCACATCTCATGAACAGTATCATGGATAGCATCGAGGTTCTGCTGCTTAGCGAGTCTTGCGATCCTCATCTTGTCCTCACACGCTCCCTGCTCAGCAAGCATTCTCTTCTCCACGTTAGTCTTGGTGTCCCATACGCACTCACCGAGGAGCTCAGCGAACTTAGCTGCATGCTCAGCCTCCTCCCATGCATATCTCTTGAATGCCTCTGCGATCTCAGGATAACCCTCTCTGTCTGCCTGACGGCTCATCGCAAGGTACATACCTACCTCTGAGCACTCTCCTGCAAAGTGATCACGAAGACCCTTAAGGATCTCAGGATCAACTCCCTGTGCTACTCCGAGCTTGTGCTCGTCTGTCCATACGAGATCCTCACCTGTCTCGACGATCTCCTCGAACTGATCCGCACCTACGTGGCAGAGTGGACACTCCTCAGGAGCCATTTCACCTTCATGAATATAACCGCAAACCAAGCATCTGAATTTCTTTGTCATAACTGTAAAATTTAAAATTGTTGATATTGTAATTTTGAATTATTCTAAATTGTTTCTGATGCAAAGGTAGATAAAATTTCTAAACCTCCAACACTTTTTGAAAAAAAATGCTAAAAAATCCGTATATTTATCTTGTGCCACACTTTGGCATTTAAAATACGTAGATTTGCATACAAATATAGATAGAATATGGTTCCGTTCCTTAAACAGGTTGCAAGATATTATTATGATTCGGGTAAAATCAGCTCTCGCTGCTTCATCTTCCCGAACCGACGCTCCATGGTGTTTTTCAGAAAGCATCTGGCGGAGGCCTTGGCTGCCGACGCCGGCGCTGTTCCGCTTGTCATGCCGCGGATGCTGACGATAAATGATTTCTTCTATGAAGTCAGCGGTGCTGCACCAGCGGACAAGGTGCGCCTTCTTCTGTATCTATATAAATGCTACTCTGAACTTAATAAGAAAGCAGAGCCTTTGGACGAATTCGTTTTCTGGGGAGATGTCATCCTCGGAGACTTCAACGATGTGGATAAATACCTGGCGGACCCCAAGCAGCTTTTTGCCAATGTGGCTGACCTGAAGCAGCTTCAGGACGATTATTCTTACCTTACTGATGTGCAGAGGAAGGCAATAGAAGGCTTTGTAAGCCATTTCAGTGACCTTTCAGGAAAGTTGACTGTAAATCTGGAGTCAGATAATCCTGCAGTCAAGGAGCGCTTCCTGCAGATATGGAACCTGCTTTATCCGCTTTACTGTAAATATAATGAGCTGCTGAAGCAGGAAGGGCTTGCTTATGAAGGTATGGTTTACAGGGGAGTTGCTGAAAGACTGAAGGCAGAAGCGGCCGAGGATGTATTAAAGACAATTTTTGATGATGAAGAGGTCTTCGTATTTGTCGGCCTCAATACCCTGAACGAGTGTGAAAAGAGACTCCTGCATAAGCTGAAGGAAATCTCCCGGGCAGAATTCTGCTGGGACTACTCAGGTGATATGATACGCGATCCCCAGAACCGTTCGTCTCTATTCATGAGCGAAAATGTCAAGGAGTTCCCGCAGGTGACACAGTGGGACGAACAGGCAGTCGGTGTGCCGACTGTCAATGTCGTCAGTGTGTCCTCATCAGTAGGTCAGGCGAAAAGACTTCCGGATATCCTTGCTTCAGTCAGGGATCATAGTGACTGTGCCATTGTCCTTCCTGACGAGAATCTACTGGTACCGGTGCTCAATTCCATTCCTCCGCAGGTGGAGGCGGTCAATGTGACCATGGGTCTTCCTATGAGGAGCAGTATCCTGTATTCCCTGATGGATACGGTTTCAGCCATGCAGCTGCATCTTGCGGTCAGAAGGAACAGCTGGAATTTCTACCATAAGCAGGTGTGGGACCTGTTTTCAAACCCTTTATTCCGTAATGCAGCCGATGAGAAGACACTTGAGATTGTAAGCGAAGTAAAGACAGCGGCGAAGTACTATATTCCGCAGGATGACCTTAGAGGAACCCCTTTGCTTGATGCTATATTCAGGCCGGTAGTAACGGATCCTAAGTCTAAGGATAGGAGTCAGATATCAGCTTTTATCAGGTATCAGCAGGAGGTGATTTCTGCAGTTGCGTCTGCAGCTGCGTCGGATCCTCAGTTGATGCTGGAGGCCGAGTATGCAAAAGAGTACTACAAAGGGATATCCATGTTGCAGGACAGTCTTATGGATACGGAGATTCTTCCTATGACATATGTTAGGCTCCTTGGACAGCTTATAGGCATGTCTTCAGTGCCTTTCAAAGGCGAACCTCTTAAGGGTCTGCAGATTATGGGACCGCTGGAGACCAGGGGACTGGACTTCAGCACTGTTGTGATAATGTCTGCTAACGAGGGTGTATTCCCGCATAGAAGCGTAAGCTCGTCCTTTGTGCCTCCTGAACTGAGGAAGGGTTTCGGCCTTCCGACTTATGAGCTTCAGGATGCGATATGGGCCTATTATTTCTATAGGATGATATCCCGCGCAGAGAATGTGTGGATGCTTGTGGATTCTCGTACCGAAGGTCTGAAGGCGGGTGAGGAGAGCCGCTATATAAAGCAGCTGGAATACCATTTCGGTCTTCCGCTGAATCGTTATACAGTGCAGATGGACAGCATGAAGACTACCCAGCTTCCTGACATCGTCAAGACAGAGGAGGATATAAAGAAAATCAAGGGGACAGTCCTTTCTGCGACGGCATTGCAGAATTATCTGGCGTGTCCGGCCAAATTCTATTATGCGGTGATCAAAGGCCTCCAAAGAGAAGAAGAGGTATCCGAGAACCTGGATGCAGGCATGTTCGGTACTATATTCCATGAGGTCATGCGGTCGTTGTATACCTCGGAAGAAGCGATGTCGCCGGACTTTTTCTTCGACGATAAGGATGCGGTCAAAGCGCTTGCTCCGTTGAAATACATCACGAGGGCGTATATACAGAGCTGGCGTGATCGCGAACCTATCATTCGTGCCAAGGTTCGTGCATTGATCGAGCATGAACTTAACGTGGCGGAGGTTACCGGACGAAATCTTGTGTTTACTGATGTAATTGTCCGATATGTGAAGAAGACGCTTGAGAGTGATCTTCAGATACTTAAAGAAAGTGGCAAGGATTCTTTCGAGATTCTTGGTCGTGAGCTAAGGGTGAGCGGGTCGTTCCATGGTTTCAGATTCAAGGGATTCATCGACAGGTTTGATGCCTTTGGTTCTGATGAGGTCAGAGTCGTGGATTATAAGACAGGACGTGTTCTGGATGATGACATATTTATAGAAGACGGTAATGCGGAGGCGATAGCGCAGAAGATATTCACTCCTGACGTAAAGGACAGACCTAAGATCGCTCTTCAGTTCTATATCTACGACCTACTTGTGCAGGGAAGGGATGATCTGAAGGGGCGTAACTTATACAATTGCGTCTATTCAACGTCCAGACTTTTCGGTGAATTGCCTGAAGTTGTGCCGGTGAATAAGGTATTCTTTGATTCCGTGTCGGAAAAACTGAAGGCTATGCTGGACGAGATGTGTGATCCAGATGCCGGGTTCAGGAGGACGGCTGATGAGGGAGTGTGCAGTTATTGTGATTTCAAGACGATTTGCGGCAGATAGATTATGATTAGAATAATGAAGGCATCAGCAGGTTCAGGTAAGACCTATAACCTTGCAAAGACATATATAAGTCTTCTTCTTAAGAATGAGGACAGATACGCCTATAGGCATATTTTGGCTGTTACGTTCACCAATAAGGCAACGGAAGAAATGAAGAGCCGAATTCTCAAGGAACTGCATATCCTTGCGACCTCTCCGTCCTCTTCGGACTATCACGATGCGTTCGTGCCGGATGTCCTGCCCGATGATGCGGCGCTTAGCGCCAGGGCTGCAGCTGTGCTGAGAGATATTCTTCATGACTACAGTGCATTTGCAGTCAGCACGATAGACAAGTTCTTCCAGCAGACTTTGAAGGCATTCTCGCGTGAAATCGGTCAGTTCGCGTCGTACCAGGTGGAACTTGACAAGGACTCTCTTGTGGCAGAGAGTGTTGACCGTGTTCTTGATTCGCTTACCCAAGATGATACAGGGCTGCTGTCGTGGCTTACGAATAACGTTCTTGAGCAGATCGAGCAGGGAGGACGTTATAGTCCCGACGCAAATCTTCTCAGCATGGCTCTCAGGCTTAAGTCGGTTCAGCGTCAGGAGGAACTTGAAAAGGCAGGCATAGATGAGAACATGGCGTATTCTCAGCAGACTTTGTCGCAGATCAGAGAAACATGCAGAGCTATCATTGCAGATTTCAGGTCTAATGTGCGTCAGGCCGCTTTGGAGGCTGTAGAAATACTTAAGGAGGCTCAGGTGGATCCAAAGGATAGCTACAGAGGTTTCATGTGCGCCCTTTTGAAATATGCATCGCTGACTGATAATGATTCTGTGTCATATCCGACAGCGTCGTTCATGGAAAGAGCTCCGCGTAGTGAAAAATGGTTCGCTGCATCGAAGGCAACGAAGCTTCTCCCTAAATTGTGTCCAGACCTTGAAGTCGCATTGAAAGCGTTCTGTGGGCTGTGGGACAAGGAATATCCAGTATATATGACAGCGTGTATCCTTGATGATCAGATCTATGGTCTTGGAGTGGCAAGAGAACTTTCGGAAGCCTTCAAAGAGCTTATGAAGGAGAAGAATGTATTGTGTATAGATGATTCGAACACAATACTTAAAGGCATCATTGACGGATCTGATGCCCCGTTCATATATGAGAAGATCGGTGTCCGCTTTGATCATTTTCTTTTGGATGAGTTTCAGGATACCTCGTCCGTACAGTGGGATAATTTCAGTTCTCTGCTTCATAACAGTCATGGCCAAGGAAAAGAAAATCTCATAGTAGGAGATGTGAAGCAGAGTATATACAGATGGAGAGGTTCTGACTGGAAGCTGCTTGATAGTGCTGTGCCGGCGGAATTTCCAGGTTTCAAGGAAGAAATCCTGGATACCAACTACAGGAGTCTGTCCAATATAGTGAAATTCAACAATGCGTACTTCAAGGAGGCAGCTGCTATTCTTGATAAGATGAATGCTACGGAAGAGTATATGTCCGGGATATATGCGGATGTTGAACAGAAAGTAGCCAAGAAGGATAAGGCTCCAGGAAGTGTCAGCGTGACATTCTGTCCTAAGGCGGAAGAATTGCAGAAGGTTCTGGATGCTGTAATGGAGGCAAGGGCGGCAGGCGCGCGTCTGTCGGAGATTGCGGTACTTGTGCGCAGTAATATGACAGGCCAGAACGTAGCTTCGTTTCTCATAGAAAACGGCATAACGGTGATAACTGATGACTCCCTGAAAGTCAAGCGTTCTGTGGCGGTACGTCGTCTTGTATCACTCATGTCTCTGGTAGAGAATCCGGAGGATACGGTTAATGGATACCTTGCCGAGTCGCTTGAGGTCGCGGTTCCTAAGGCATATACTTCGCTGGTAGATATGGCAGAGGCCCTTATCAGGGAACTTCAGAAAGTCGATGATGATGGTGTCATCAATGGTGAGATCCTGCATCTTCAGTCTTTCATGGATCACCTCCATGAATATGTCGCAAGCAGCGGCAACAGCCTTCGTGGCTTCCTGAAGCATTGGGAGGAGATTGATCCGTCCATAAGTTCTCCGTCCTCGGGAGAGAGTGTCAGGGTCATGACCATTCATAAGTCCAAGGGACTGGACTTTCCGTATGTCATAATACCGTTCGCCGAGAATATAGGCCTTTTCAAGCCAGACAGCAGATGGTGTGCCCCTGATTTGCGTGATACTCCTCTGGAAGGAGTCGCGGAGGGAGTTTATGATGTGACCCTTTCCAGAGCGTCCGAGTCAACTCTCTTTGCAGAGCACTACAGGACAGAGAATCAGTTACAACAGGTGGATAATATCAATACGATATACGTTGCCATGACACGTGCCGCATTAGGCATGCATATCATTGCTGCAACGCCTTCAACTGGTTGTATGACGAATCTGAAGGATCATCTCAATGAGGGCTGGGAGCCGGCGTTCACGGATTTCTCGCAGATACTATACTGGTTTCTGATCGCTCCCGGAAAGATGGAAGGTGTCCGTAAGAGTGAGGGCGAGGGCTTTGTCAGGTTTGATGTCGGTGAACTGGTTGATTTTGCTGCTATGAGGAAGTCTGAAACAACCGGCGGTCATGAGTTTCCGGCAGGCGATGACAAGTATCCTTCGTATTCATTGAATCCGGGACTGCGCCTAAAGCTCTCTGCTGATGCGCTTGACTTCTTTGCAGAAGATGGAACGGCTGGTATTGAGGCCTCCAGCAGGATCAAAGGAGTTGTGCTTCATGACATCTTGGCCGGTGTCAAGGTGCCTTCGGATTTGGATGGGGCAGTCGATGCCGCTTGCGCGTCAGGAAACCTTTCATACGACCAGGCTGCCTCTGTTAAAGAACTCTTGAGGAGCAGGATTGCGGAGGTGGAAGGTATGGGCTGGTTCCCTGATGATTCATCCAAAGTGCTGGTGGAGACGGATATAGTTGATGTGGACGGCCAGGTATACAGACCGGATAGGGTCGTTATTGATAAGGGCAAGGTCCTGGTGATAGATTATAAGTCTGGTCAGCATCATAATAAATATGAGCGCCAGATGAAGATATATTCGGAAATTTTCCGCCGTATGGGATATGCCGATGTCACTGCGGTTTTATGGTATTTGCAAACCGGTGAATACAAGGTAATCTAAATTTAAATTTGTATCTTTGCAAGACCAAAAAGCTCGAAGAATTTTTGGGATCGGCCCGAGTAGGGCCGAAAATATTATAATATATGGAAACAAAAGAAATAGATACATGTAAGCTCCTGTATAATACAGAGCGTGTGAAGCTTTATATACCTGAGTATGGACGTAATGTGCAGAAGATGGTAGACTACCTTAAGACAATCGAGGACCGTCAGAAACGTAACGAGCAGGCGCGTGCCATTGTCAAGGTGATGGAGATCATCAATCCGGCTGTCCACCTTCAGGATAACTACGAGCAGAAGCTTTGGGATCATCTTCATATCATATCCGGATTTGATCTTGATGTGGATTCGCCGTATCCGGCACCAGCCCCCGAGAGTCTTCATGAGAAACCGAAGATGGTTCCGATGGCCGGCAAGCCTATAAAGGCTACTCATTACGGTAGAAACATAGAGAACTTCATAGAGCTGATCGCAGGGATGGAGGATGGAGAGCAGAAGACCTCGATGATCCGAACTCTTGCTACATATATGAGACAGCAATACCTGATATGGAATAAGGATACGGTATCCGATGCGACCATATTCCAGGATATAGAGAGACTCTCGGATTATAGGATAAAGGTTCCGGAAGGATTGCAGCTGTCAAGAATAGATGCTGGATCATCATATGTACGTCCTGGTGCGCAGCAGCAGAAACAGGGAAAGTGGCAGAAGGGAAATCAGAAATCAAGGAAGCACAACAAGTAATATGGCCCAGAATAAGAAGACAAAGAAAAAGAGTGGCAAGAAAGTGAATCTCTTCACTTTCTTCAAGAATATGGATCCGGAACTCAAGTCCATATTGATCAAGTGTTCCGGTGGATTGGTGATGATGATGGCATTGTTCACATTTGTATCAATGCTGTCATATCTTTTCACATGGTCCATTGACAAGGATCTGCTCATGAATGCCGAGAGGATGAGTAAAGGAGTCGATGTCAGCAATATCGGTGGCAAGCTTGGATATCTGTGGAGCCATTTCCTTATTTCGGATATGCTTGGTCTTGCCAGTTTTGTATTTGTGTTCCTTATGGGTGCGCTGGCCTACAGACTATTTTTCTGGCAGAGACATATCGGTTTGATGAGACTGACATTCCTGTCTGTCAGCGGAGCTTTTGTACTCTCGATGGCACTTTCGCTGTTTGGTTCCGTCAGGCTTTTTGATGGTGGCCTTGGTGGTGATGCCGGACGTTCGGTTACCGATTCGTTGGCCAATCTCGTGGGTCCGGTGCTTCCATGGCTGATCGTGGTCGCACTGGCCGTTGTATGGATGCTTTTTGCCAGCGGCAGATTTGCTCGATGGTTTGCGCTGACTGGAGAGGGCGGTCAGGCTCCGGCACCGATAGCAGATGATTCCGTTACTCCTGTTGATGAAGAAGATGATGACGACGAATTTGATTCAGAGGACAATCAGGAAGACGATCAGGACGAAGTAGAAGAAGTTGAGGATAATGATGAAGACGAAATTCCTGAGGAAGATGATATAATTGACGAGGAACTCCAGGAGGAGATTGAATCCGACCCTGTATCACCAGTTGACCCAGTGTCACCAGCAGACCCTGACAATCCGGAGGAGGAAATGGAAGTGATAAGAGGGGAAGTTGTGGTGCCGGTAGTCGAGGATCTTCCAAGAATCGATAATCGTGAGGAGTTGAGTAAATATGAATTCCCTTCTCTTGACCTTCTCCAGGATTATACCGGACAGCAGCATGTTGTAAGTCAGGCGGAGCTTGACAAGAACAATCTGGTCATTCGTACGACGCTGAAGAATTATAAGATTGAAGTGGAAAAGGTAACTGCGGTTGTCGGACCTACAGTAACATTGTATAAAATTGTGCTGGCTCCAGGAATGAAGGTGGCTTCTATAGAAAGTGTCCATAGGGAAATAGCTATGGCTCTTGAGGTGAGCGGAGTGCGAGTTGTGACGCTTCCTGGCTGTGTCGGAATCGAAGTACCGAACAGTACTCCTTCGATTGTTCCGTTGAAGTCGATGCTCAACGATGATTCATTCAGAAACAGCAAGGCAGAGCTTCCGATAGCCATCGGATATTCTACACTTGCGCAGAAGGTCAAGGTGTTCGACCTTGCAGATGCTCCGCACCTTCTTGTTGCAGGTGCTACAAAGCAGGGTAAGTCTGTCGGACTTAATGTGATCATATCGTCGCTTCTGTATTCTAAGCATCCTTCAGAGCTTAAGTTCGTCTTTATTGACCCTAAAACGGTTGAGTTTACTCCGTATAATCCTCTTTTGAAGCATTATCTCGCTGTACTTCCAACTGCAGCTGATGAGGAAGAAGAGAAGAGAAAGGCGATCGTCAAGAAGGCCAAGGATGCAGAGCAGGTGCTCAGCTCGCTCTGTATCGAGATGGACGAAAGATATGAGCTTCTTGCTAAGGGTGGTGTAAATGACTTCAAGCTTTACAATGAAAAATATAAGGACCGCCATCTCCTTCCAACTGAAGGACACAGATATCTTCCATACCTGGTGGTGGTAGTGGATGAGTATGCCGATCTCATTATGGCGGGTGGCTCGTCTCCTGAGGATAAGAAGTCAGCCAAGAACATAGAGGCAGCGATCATTCGTCTGGCTCAGAAGGGTAGGGCGGCTGGTATCCATGTGATCATAGCTACCCAGCGTCCTTCAGTGAACGTGATTACAGGTCTTATCAAGGCGAACTTCCCTACACGAATTGCCTTCCGAGTGCTGTCAGGTGTGGATTCGAGAACTATCCTTGACTCTGTTGGTGCGGAGAACCTTATCGGTAAGGGAGATATGCTATACTATGCAGGAGTTAAGATGGAGCGTATCCAGTGCGCGTACATCAGCATGGAAGAGATCAATAAGGTAACCAAGTTCATCGGAAACCAGACAAAGTTCGGTCAGTGCTACAATACTCCGTTCTACCTTCCAATGCCGGAGTCTACTGATGGAAGTCCTGCAGGCGGAAGCCTTGACATCCAGACTCTTGATTCGGAGTTTGAAGAGGCGGCGCGTACAGTTGTAATGTCTCAGAAGGGATCGACATCGGATCTTCAGAGAAAACTCGGCATGGGTTATGCAAGAGCTGGAAGGGTTATGGATCAGCTTGAGCAGGCTGGCATCGTAGGACCACAGGAGGGCTCTAAGCCTCGTCAGGTCCTCGTGTCTACGCTTGACGAGCTTGATGAGATCATAGCTCCTTACCTGAACAGATAGGATGAGAAGAATATTTACACTCATGGCTGCGATGCTTCTTATGGCATCGGCAGCGGCACAGCAGACGCAGCATGCGGCCTTGGAAAGGCTGCGTGCTGCGATTTCTGATTCGTGCCTTACCCTCAAGTGTACATATAGCATGTATGTTTCCCAGACCCGTGTGCAAGGTGAGGCAGAGGTTATGCTTCAGGGAAACGCTTATACCATGCGTGGAAACGGCATTGAAGTCTATTGCGACGGAACAAAGGTCTGGACTCTTGATCAGTCTTTGAAGGAAGCATATGTCGAGCAGGTAGAAAATGCGGGAGTGAATGCTCTTCTTGATCCGTCATCTGCCGATATCGTTTTTGATGCAGTCGGAAATCCAGTTTCTGCTTCCTTTATCATGCAGGATGGCCTGAAGGTAGATATCAAGATCATATCTGCTACAAAGTCAAAAATAAAACCTGAGGACGCTTTCCGTCCCCAGGTCGATTTCGGTTCTGATTGGATTGTTACCGAATTGTAGTTTTTCTGAATTGTAGTTTTTCTGACAGAAAAACTACAATTCATTTATCTAACGCATCTTACTGATGCTCCGAATGTTTTAGTATCGCCTTTGCCGGTCATGAACTCAGGCTGGTTACAGATTATGTATCTGTAGTATGCCATGCCTTCCTCATTAGCGACAGCGTCTGCTGTCCAGAACGCCGCATACTCGTTAAGTCTCTTGAACTTATCATTTGAACTGAGTTCCGCATAGCCAGCAGGAATCAATGACAGGCCTGATTCATTTGTTATCTCTCCAACAGCGGGCCAGTATTCCCACATGAGCTCGCCGTTGAAGTATGCGTTACCCATCAGCGCGGCCATCTCATATGTCTCAGCAGCGGCAGTCCATTCTGCGTCAGTTGGAAGTCTCCAACCCTCAGGACAGACTTTCTGTGCATCTTCGAATGAATAATATCTTCCGAACACATCGCTCATCTCTTCGCTGTTTCTGTAAGGAGCGCCTGCGCTCTTGTCGGCGATGTTTCTGCAAAGCCAGTCAAGTCCTGCGATAGATACATAAGGGTAAACTATGCCGTTAACTTCTATTGAAGGCTTGTCAGCAAGACCGAGATTTGTGATCGATCTGTCGATTCCCCCCTCAACAACCGTACATTCGATTGATTTCATCGTATACGAGTATCCTTTTGCATAAGCGTATCCGCTTATGGTGCATGTCTGGAGAGTGTCGGAGAAAGTGAATGTGAAGGAGCCGTCTGACGGTTTTCCATTCTTATCCAGGCCGTTCTCATACCTTGTGGTATCAGCCTTAGGCTTGGTAGGATTTACTTTCCAGTAGTATCCCAGACCTTCGTCTTTAGGGTGAGTGACGCCAGAGGGTGTCAGGGTCAATGTGGTGTTAGGACTGACATATTCCGGAACGTTGAATGAAAGTGCGCCGGAAAGAGCCGGGGTCACTTTGGTTTCGTCGTCCTTCTTGCATGAGATGATGCATACGGACGCTGCTATTGCGAATATGAGAATGTTCAGTTTGCGATGACTCATTTCAAGTTTCATTTAATCGAATAATTCTGCAAATATAGTAAAAACCGCTAACTTTGTGCAAATGTGATTCAAGCACATTTGCACAAAGTGTTATAAATAGCAAATACTTTGCCTACAGTGTATATACGCAGGAATATGAAACATAAAATCAACATATGCTTCTTGCTAACCATAGCTCTGCTGTCTCTTTCATGTACGGGGCGAGGCGGTTATGTCAGGATAGAAGGCTACGCTCAGGGCGGAACCTACTCCGTAATATTTAACACAGAAGGAGTGGACAAGGCCCCAACCGAGATAAGGGACTCTGTTGAGTCCATCCTGAAGAAGATAGATTTCACCCTGTCCGGATATAATAAGAGCTCTGTCCTGAGTCGTTTCAATGCCGGCGAAACCGTTGTGGTGGATGAAATGTTTGCGGAAATCTATTCCATGGGTCATGATGTCTGGGAAGAGACCGGCGGGGCTGTGGATGTGAGCTTTTCGCCTCTTTATGACCTCTGGGGGTTCGGGTTCAAGAATGGTTCCCTGCCTACAGCCAGGCAAGTCGACTCTGTCATGAGCCTCTGCGGAATGAGCCTTTGCTGCGAATCCATATCTGACCTGATAGGCAAGGAGCTGGTCCCTCGCTCCCTATACCTTGAATCTCATGGTTCTGCTTCGCCCCAGCTCAATTACAATGCTATCGCTCAAGGATATAGCTGCGACCTTGTTGCAAGATATCTTTACTCCATCGGAGTCAAGGATATGATGGTGAATATCGGTGAGATATTCTGCGACGGAAAGAATCCTTCCGGGCTTGCCTGGACCATTGGAATAGACAGACCAGAAGACGGAAATAATGAGCTCGGAGCTCAGCTCCAGGGCGTATTTTCTGTTCCGGAAGGTCCTCATGGAGTCGTGACCTCGGGTAATTATAGGAAGTTCTATGTCAAGGACGGAAAGAAATACGCCCATACGATCGATCCTCGTACAGGTTATCCGGTTACTCATAATCTGCTCAGTGCCACAATTGTTGCTGCAGATGCAATGATTGCAGACGCTTATGCGACCTATTGCATGGTGGTCGGTTTTGAAGAGGCTAAGACGTTCATCGAATCGAGGGTGGATCTTGAAGGATGCCTTGTCTATGATGACGGGGGAGAGTTCGTCACATGGTGCTCAGCAGGTATAGAGACTCGCAAAGCAATGTAACCATCCATTCCGTACCGTCTATCAATATCCCGATATCCCATCCCAGAGCACAAGTGATAAGAGTGATCAGTGCCATCGGAATTATGATTCCGGTCAATGGCAGTGCGATCATGTTGGTCAGAATGAACTGTGTCGGAAATGTCCCGAAATATATATAGGCCAAGGGGCCTGTCGTGATCTGACAGGAGATTGACATCGCGGCTGAATCCCATATCCACCTTGCGCATCTTGTAAGTGCTGCATCTTCATGTCTGTTTCCTGGCCAGAATCCCTGCAGCCACGGGAAAATATATGCGATTCCGGCGATAGCTGCGTACGAGAGCTGGAATCCGACTTCTTTGATCGATGATGGTTCAATGGCGAGATGTATCAGCAGCGCCACCATCATTATTTTCCGTAGGCCGGTTGGCCTTCCGCTCAGTCTGGCGGTTTCTCCGATGAGAATGAATATGAATGCCCTGACAATCGATGCTCCTGCTCCTGTTGCAAGGGTGTAGAATCCACATATGCAGACAGTGATGATGGATCTTATGGCTTTCGCTTCGGCCGTGTTTCCTATGCAGCGTGTTACAAGGCGTATTATACTGTAAATTATGCCTAGATGCAGTCCGGAAAGGGCGAGGATGTGCGAGGCTCCGCTGGCTCTGAAGGCACTTGTTATCCCGTCTGGTATTCCGCTTTTTTCTCCTGTTAACAATGCCTTGATTACCAGTCCTGTGTATTCGTTCTTGAATGGGATTCCGTCAATGGAATCCTGTATTGTTTCGCTAAAATTCAATGCTACTGAGGCAAGCCATGATGTCTCCTCGTGTTTGCTGACCGATAGCAGGATGTCGGTAGATGCAGCCAGAGCTCCGCAAAGTGCCATGCATAGAATAATGATGCTCCATGTCAACGAGTGGCTGAGTCGGTGATTGCGGACGTATAGTAGAGAACCTACAAGAAAAGCTGTCATTGAAAGCAGAGTCGGAGCCGAAACTGCAGCATGGGCGTCTGCAATATACATGAAAACTGCCGTTCCTGTGGCAAATGGCAATACAATCCCCGCAATCTCTCTCTTCGCTCTCATTTCCTTACGTATTTTTGCTAAAGTAGCGAATAATTTTCTAACTTTGCGTAGATATGCTTGAATTTATTACAAAAATATAACGATATGATTATTTTAGTACTCAATTGCGGAAGTTCTTCTCTGAAGTATCAGCTTCTTGACATGAAGAACGACGAGGTTTACGATCTTCTTGCAAAAGGTCTTGTGGAGAGGATCGGAATGGAAACAGGCTGTCTTAAGCATCAGGCTACAGGCAAAGAGAATTTTGTAAAGGAAATGCCGATCGAGAACCATACAGTAGGTATCAAGGCGGTCCTTGAAGCTCTCCTTGACAAGGAGTATGGTGTGCTCGAGACCCTTGAGGATATCGAAGCCGTCGGCCACAGAGTGGTTCACGGTGCTGAGGAGTTCGTATGCAGCCAGCTCATCACCGACGAGGTGATCGCGCAGCTCGAGAAGTGCTCGGTGTTTGCGCCTCTTCATAACCCTGCAAACATCCTCGGAATCAGAGCTGTGTCAGAGGTTCTTCCTGAAGTTCCTCAGGTAGGTGTGTTCGATACTGCATTCCACCAGACAATGCCAGCATACGCATACATGTACGGTCTTCCATACGAGTATTATGAGAAATATGGCATCCGCCGCTACGGTTTCCACGGAACAAGCCACAAGTATGTGTCTGCAAAGGGTGCAAAGTTCGCTGGCCTCGATCCTGAGAATTCAAAGGTGATTACATGTCACCTCGGTAACGGTAGCTCTATCGCTGCTGTCGTAAACGGAAAGTCAATCGATACGACAATGGGATTCACTCCGCTTGAGGGTCTCATCATGGGAACACGAAGCGGTAGCGTTGACCCTGAGGTTGTAACTTACATCCAGGAGAAGGAAGGTCTTTCTGCTGCAGAGATGAGCAAGGTGCTGAACAAGAAGTCCGGTTTCCTCGGCCTCTCATGCGTTTCATCTGACGCACGTGACCTTGACAATGCGGCAAATGAGGGCGATCCAAAGGCAAAGCTCGTTCTCAAGAAGCTCACATACGAGATCACAAAGTACATCGGCGCTTATGCAGCAGCGATGAACGGTGTCGACCTCATCGTCTTTACTGGCGGTATCGGTGAGAACAACAGCCGTCTGCGCCGCAGAGTATGTGAGAACCTTACTTACCTCGGTGTCAAGTTCGACTATGATGCAAATGTCGTAAGAGGAGTCGACACAATCATCACTCTTCCTGATTCTAAGGTTAAGGTTGCACTCATCACTACAAATGAGGAGCTGATGATTGCACGCGATACTATGAATATTGTTCAGAACGAGGACTAGAATATGTTTACAAAATTCGAACAGATCTATGCCGAGCTCAAGGGCAGAGGCAACAGAAAGAGAATGGTGGCGGCATGGGGAGTGGATACCCATACGGTTGCTGCTGCAGGCAAGGCAATTGCTCTTGGCCTGGCTGATGTCACACTCGTAGGTGACCAGGACCTTATCGCTAAGGCGTGTGCCGAAGAGGGGGTTGATATCTCGGTATTTACTATCGTACACAATCCTGACGAGTTGAAGTCAGTCGCTCAGGCTGTCCAGATGATCAATGACGGCGAGGGTGACTTCCTTATGAAGGGCCTCTGCTCGACAGACAAGTTCCTCCGTGCTATTCTCAATAAGGAGAAAGGCCTCCTTCCTCCTAAGGGTACGTTGACCCACTGTACAACTCTTGAGATTCCGTCATACCATAAGCTTCTTTTTGTCGGCGACGTAGCGGTTATCCCTGCACCGGACTTCAAGCAGAAGCAGACAATCATGGAGTGGCTCGTGAAGACAGCCAAGGCTGTAGGAGTGCAGACACCAAAGGTTGCTATCCTGGCTGCGACAGAGCAGGTTCTTCCAAGCCAGCCTGCATCAGTAGAGGCAGCTATGCTTTCGAAGATGGTAGAGCGCGGACAGATCAAGGGATGCATCGCTGACGGTCCGCTTGCACTCGATGTGGCTATCGACATGGAATCAGTTCAGATCAAGGGTCTTGTGAGCCCGGTAGCAGGAGATGCGGACTGCATCCTCTTCCCTAACATCGAGTCAGGAAACGTATTCTACAAGGCAAACTCGAAGCTGGTTCCAGGCGTAAGACAGGCAGGCCTCCTCGTTGGAGCAAAGGTGCCATGCGTTCTTTCAAGCCGTGCAGACAGCATCGACACAAAGTTGAACTCAATCGCTATCGCAGCAATGTTCTAATAAAGTCATGAAAGGTAAAGTACTTATAATCAATCCGGGTTCTACCTCGACCAAGATCGGTTTCTACGAGGACGGACAGCAGAAGTTCGAGACAAACCTCAGCCACTCTGCAGAAGAAATCGCAAAGTATGAATCAGTGATGCAGCAGGGCGGCATGCGCCGTGACGCCATCGTGAATTTCCTTTCGGAAAATGGAGTTGAACTAGACTCCATCGACCTGATCATGGCTCGTGGTGGTTTGATTACTCCAATTCAGACTGGTGTATATGAGGTTACTCAGAAGATGCGAGATGCCCTTGTCGAGGGTAAGGACGGTGTGCATGCATGCAACCTCAGCGCTCTTATCGCTGATGACCTCGCAGTTGAAATCAGCGGAATGCGTGCAGCAAAGGGTCAGGAGGGCAACTGCAAGGCATATATCGCAGATGCTCCTACTTCTGACGACATGCTTCCTGAACTCAAGCTTTCAGGACATCCTGCCTTCCAGCGCAGACCGGCATTCCATACACTCAACTCACGTGCGATGGTACGCCGTTATGCACGTAGCGTAGGTAAGTCGAACAAGGATGTGACTGTCATCGTCGCTCACATGGGTGGCGGTACATCAGTATCTCTTCACAAGAACGGCCTTGTGATTGATGTTAACGATGCACTCGGCGGAGACGGTCCAATGAGTCCGGAGCGTGCAGGATCTGTACCTGCTTTCCCGCTGGTAGACCTTTGTTTCAGCGGTCAGTACAGCAAGGCAGAGATCAAGAAGATGCTCGTTGGAAAGGGTGGAGCTGTAGGTCACCTCGGTACCAATGATTTCCGTGAGGTCGAGAACAGGGCAGTGGCCGGAGAGCCAGCTTTCGTAGAGTTCCTCAATGCCTTCAATATCTCGGTTGCCAAGTACATCGGTGCAATGGCGACGGTAGTCGGAGGAAAGGTCGATGCAATCATCCTTACCGGTGGAATCGCATACGGCAAGCCGATTACGCGACCAATCACTGAGATGGTGCAGTTCATCGCTCCTGTTGAGGTATATCCGGGAGAGAACGAGCTCGAATCACTTGCAGAGAATGGATACGGAATCCTTGCCGGTGAGTTTGAGGTGAAGCAGTATTAATAAAATAATTGCCAAAAAGAAACCTGTTCGGATTATTCGAACAGGTTTCTTTTTGGTAACTTATCTCCATATAGTGATCGACATTCCTTGAATAGGGCTTCGGTATACCTTGGGAATCGAGGCCCTCTATATGTACTGGTATTTGTGATCATGATCCAGCACTCTCCATCAGGATAATATCTGACAAGTGCACTGGTACCGGCCAGGGTACCTGTTCTGCTCCATCCTTTCTCAGGATCGGTGTCATTCCATCCCAATGAGAATGTCTCTTTGTCAAAATATGCGGTCATCTGGAGGACAGCATCATGTGAGATTATGTCCTTCACTCCCGGATCGCCGTCTATGCTTGCAACGAAGCGGGCGATTTCAGCAGGTGAAGCACACCATGCGCCAGCGCCGGAAAGGAGCGGTAGGTTGGTGCCGCCATAGCAACGCTCTACCATGCGGCCGCTGCCCGTGTATTCCTGTACATATTTACCGTCTCCCTCGTGGGTGTAGTATCTCACCTCGTTTGGTCTCTTGTCTCCGTAGTATGTGCCTCCTATGTGCATGTCGAAGCACCCCGCTGGCTCAAGCACCCTCTCCTTCATGAACTGCTCGTATGGCATTCCCGATACTCTTTCTATGATTTCGGAGAGGAGAAGGTAGCAGAAGTTGGAGTATTTCTGGCTTGTTCCAGGAACCCACCGGAGCTTTCTGCTGAGTACGAGTCCGAAGTAGTCTTCCTTTGTCGGTGCATGATCGAGCCCAAGCTGGTTCTTGACATCCACAGACGAGAACAGAGGGTCTCTTCTGAATCCGGCCTGGTGTCTCAGAAGGTGTTCGACGGTGATCTTTCTGTAGTTTTTGTCACATTTTACAAGGTCGTTGAAAAATGGGTCGTCAAGGATTCCTCCCGGACCGAAAACGGTGTCCTTGATGCTAAGCGAATCCATGTCCTGAAGCACCATGATTCCTGTGGCAGTAAGGAGTTTGGAAACTGATGCCATTCGCAGAATATGGCTCGGTTCCATCAGGATTTCCTTTTCTGCATTGGCCCAGCCGTAGCCCTTGGCGTAAACCAGAGAGTCGTTTCTGGTTATAGCCAGCGAAGCCCCCTTGATGTGCCACTTGGTCATAAAATTCCTAATTTTTTTGTCCATCGGAGCAAGCTCGGGAATGTCAGACATGGCGTTAGTAAGGGTATCGTTCAGTCTTAGTAGGGGAGTGCTCTCCTCCGCTTCTTCTTTTGAGTGGCGTGATATAATGGCAAATGCCGTCACGAGGGCGGCAATTGCAATAAAGGATATGATGATGTTCTTTTTCTTCATTGTCAGATCTTTCCGGCTTTTCTTGCAAAATCGATGATGAAATCCGCTGTTCCCTCGATTCCGAGAATCGACGAGTCGATGCAAAGGTCGTAATTACTTGCGACGCCCCATTCACCGAATGTATAATAATTGTAGTATTCGGCTCTTTGCTTATCCTTCTCCTGGGCTTTTGCCTTTGCGTCCTCAAGGCTCATTCCCTGTCTTGAAGCAATGCGTTCTGCCCGGACCTCAAGAGGTGATGTGAGGAACACGTTCAGGGTGTTCTCGTGGTCTCTAAGGATGTAGTCTGCGCATCTTCCCACGATTATGGCTGAACCTTGCTCGGCAATTTTTTCTATAGTCTGGCTCTGGAGCTTGAATATGCCCCTGTCGCTCATGTAGTTCTCCGTGTCGCCGAATCCGCTGGTAAATATTCCTGCAAAAGAGAAGAACCCCTTCTTCTCGTCTCTCTCCTTGAAGAACTCAGCGCCGAATCCGCTGTCCTTTGCTGCCTGACTTATGATTTCCCTGTCATAGACCGGGATGTCCAGCTTTCTGCCCAGCTCGTATGCGACTCCTCGTCCGCCACCTCCGAACTGTCTTCCTATGTTGATGATGATCTTCTTTTCCATGGCTGTAGGTTCTAAATCTGGCTGCCTAATATAGAAGCTTCCTGGCCGTCCTGGAGTCTGTTGAACTTCTTGAACAGTCTTCTCAGAAGTATTGCTGTGAGAGCTGCTGACAGTACATCCGAAACAGGGAAACTCATCCATACTCCGCTGGCTCCATGCCACAGAGGAAGGGCGTAAAGGAGCGGAAGCAGGAAGAGGATCTGCCTTGAAAGTGACAGTATGACTGACTTCTTCACCATGCCAAGACACTGGAAGAAGTTGGTTCCGATCATCTGGAATCCTACGATAGGGAAGCCTATCACCAGTATCCTTAGTCCGTGTGAGGCCATCTCCATCAGTGCTTCGTCATGGGTGAATATTCCGACGGCGATTCTTGGGAAGAACATTCCGATGATAAAGCAGATGCAGGTCACTATAGTGCCCAACTTAGCAGTCATCCAGAATACTTCCTTCACTCTCGAGTACTGCTTTGCACCGTAGTTGTATCCTGCAATAGGCTGCATGCCCTGGTTCAGACCCATGCATATCATGATAAACATGAATATCAATCTGTTACAGATTCCGTATGCTCCGATACCAAGGTCGCCGCTATAGTCGCGGAGTTGCTGGTTTATGAAGAGTGTTACCAGACATGCAGCGGCGTTCATGAGGAATGGTCCCATTCCGATGGCAAGCGAATCCTTTGCAACACGCATGTCAAGCTTGAAGATACCCTTCTCGAAGTGGAATGCCCTTTCCTTGTCACTGAAATGCTTCAGCACTACAATCATGGCTACGGTCTGCGCGATCACTGTAGCCCATGCGGCACCCGCGATTCCCATATCGAACACGAAGATGAAGATAGGGTCAAGGATTGTATTGAACACGACCGTGAATATAGTGAGCGCCATTGCCTTCTTCGGGAATCCGGATGAACGCATGGCGGCGTTAAGGCCGAAATACACGTGCGTTATGACGTTTCCTATGAGGATGATCGTAATGTACTCCTTAGCGTATGGAAGCGTATTCTCGCTGGCTCCGAAGAAATAGAGGATAGGGTCTATGAATATCAAGGCCGCTGCCATGAATATCAGTCCGATGATGATGTTCAGACTGACGACGTTTCCGAGAACCTTGTTTGCGGCCTTGTAGTTCTTCTGTCCCAGGAGGACTGAAAGCATAACCGCTGCTCCGGCGCCTACAAGTGTGCCGAATGCTGTGGAGAGGTTCATCAGAGGGAAAGTGACAGCCAGACCGGAAATTGCGAGCGGACCAACACCTTGTCCGATGAAGATGCTGTCCACCATATTATATAAAGACGCCGCTGTCTGCGCAATGATGGCAGGCAGGGCGTATTGCTTGAGAAGGCGGCCGATCTTCTCGGTGCCTAATTCGGTTGGAATTGAGGATTTTCCGGTGCTCATCTTACTTCTTTTCAGGCTTTGCTACAAGCTCGATTTCAAAGATAAGCGGTGCGTAGCCCGGTATGCTCGAGCCGCTGCCGGAGACTCCATATCCGTATGGTGAGTAGAATACTCCCACGCCTTTCTCCATTGCCCTCATCTGCCAGAGAGTCATTGCGAATCCCGGAATCATGTCAGACTTGGACGATGTCATTGTAAGGTCTTCGTACTTCTCTGCCCAGTTAATCTGCATCGGCTCGTATGTCTTTGACGAAGAATAGAGATTGTTGTCTTTGGCTACTCTCTCTATGTTGGTGTCGAAAACGAGTCCGTTGAGGAGTTTTCCCGTATAGTTGATGTAAAGGACCGTGTCTTTCTTGAATGATGTCGTGTCCTGAGGTGCCGCGAGCTGCTTGTAGAAGAATCCTGTCTTTACGCTGTCAGCCTCGGCCATGCCGGCGAAGATCTGGTCGGCAGGAGTGCCTCCGATCGTTACCTTGTCATTGCCGAAGAATCTGACGATCGAGTCAATCTGCCACTTGTTAATGTCCTCTGTGAAGTCACGAACTGTGAGTTCGTATATTGTAGACGTATAAGACGGACTGTCGTCCTCGTCGTAATAATCGAGATACTCCTGTGCACTGGCGAATTCCTTTGCAGTCATAAGCCAGCTTGGTACAATTATTTTCCTGTAGCCTCCCACCTTCATTCCGTAAAGGGCGTCGCCTACACCGGCCTGAATGGTCGTCTTGTATGTGGTCAGGAACTTTGGACCATAGTAGTTTGTGATTGAATAGTCTCCAAGCTGCTTTGCTGTCTTTTCATCAGTGTATGAAGATATGTTACCCTCGAGGCTTGAAATCTTATAATCTACGAGTGCATATCCGTTATCGGTAACATCTGCACCATTCCCCTCTTGTTCGTCAATCACATAGATACCGAGTCCCGTCGGTTCTATACCAGGATGATTCATCTGCATCCATGCGTCGAAATAGCGCTTGTTTGCCTCGTTGGGTCCTGGTGTTACGGTTTTTGCACAACCTGCAAGGAGCAGGGTCGCTGCAATGTATAATGCTGTCGATAATGCTTTCTTCATTGTCTTAAATCATAATGAACTTGCAAAGATAATAAAAATCCTTTCTGTCGCTACTCGTTAGAGACTCCGATCACCCATATTTTATAGAGCAGTGCGGAATTAACAGGAATCGTGCCAAAAACCTCATCGCCAAATCCGTATTTACCGGAAAAGGCAATTTCGCATACTTCTCCGGATTTTACCCCGATCAGGCCGTTCCTGACGCCCTCCAGCAGTTGGGTACTGCGCATGTCTGCCTCGAATATCTGATATTCGTCATCGGTGAGTGTAAATCCCGCTCCTGCTGCCGTCTCCTGATGGTTTGTAGCGAAAAGTGACGATGGATTCGATGTGAATACATAGCCTGCATAGTAGAAAGATACGGATCCGCCTTCCTCAAGTGCCGGACCTGAGCCTTCGGTCTTGATAAGCCTTACGCTTCCCTTGTTGTACACCAGGTCGAGAGTGTCTTTTCCGCTCACTCTTGCCTTGGTCATGTATGCGTCGATCTGAGTGTCCTGCTTCGAGTAGAATGTTTCCAGTTTTTCCTTTACGCAGGAGCCTGTAGCCAGGCAGATGACGAGAAGTATGAGTATTTTACTTTTCATGTTCGGTCATGTATATGTGGGTGTGCTTTTCAATGTATTCCGCAACTTCGTTTATCGGTATGTGCAGCTTACCTCCTGCGGCGTTTTCATGTCCTCCTCCGTTAAAGAAGAGCTTGGCGCATCTGTTCGCTGAAGTACCCCTTTTGGATCTGATGGATATCCTTACCTCTCCTGATTCTTCTCTTGCAAAAATGCTCATCCTTACTTTTCCAATGCTGAGAGGCTCATTTACAAATCCTTCTGTATCACCTTCCTGCATTTTGTATCCATATTGTGCCTTCTTGTCAAGCACCATGTATGCCACTCCGTCCTTGGTCACCTTCATAAGGTCCTTGAGCATGAATCCCTTGAGTCTTAGTCTGCTCTCGCTGTGCTCCTGATTGAGTTTCTGGAGGATCATGTCGCGGTCTACTCCTGCACGTAGCAGGTCTGAAGCCATTGCAAGCGTTGACGGGTATACGGAATTTCCGAAGTTGTTGGTGTCTGTGGTCATTCCGGTCATAAGAGCGGTGGCAACTTCCATCGGTAGGTTTTCAGCCTTGCCGTCTATCTGTGGCATCGCCATGAGAATCCAGAAAAGGAGTTCCGATGCAGATGAGATGTCATTTTGAGAGAATGAGAGGTCGTAGAGTGACCTGTCCGGGTCAAGGTGGTGGTCGATCAATATCTTCTTTGCCTTGGATTCAGTCAGTGGCGTTTCCAGAGATCCAGTCCTATGGAATGCGTGGAAGTCCAGACATATGATCAGGTCGGCCTCTGTGATAGCGTCCAGAGCCTTCTGGTTGTTTTCTTCTCTGATAATGAGCGACTTCTGTGGAATGGCGTCTTTGATGAATCCGAGGAATCTGGGACAGCTGTCATTTAGGACCAGAAGTCTGTCGTCCTTTCCGCAAAGACCCAGGAAATGAAACATCGCTGCGCTGCTGCCGATTGCGTCACCGTCAGGCTTGGCGTGAGTTACAATTATTGGGTGTCTTGCTTCTTCGATCAGTCTTATGAATGTCTTTATGTTCTCTGGTGTTATGTCTTTCATTCTTGAAGCATGTGTTTGGTGGTGCAAAATTACAAAATTATATTGCAATTCATAAATGAATTTCCTAACTTTGTCCGTCCTTTGGAAAAAAGAAAATAAAACAATAAATAATGGGAACAATTATCAGAAAGGTTTTCACTTACCTTATCCTTCCAGTCTGCATCGCAGCTCTGGTTTATTTCAATGTCGAGAGCATCAAGGAACCAGTTGAGTTCAAGAAGCACAGAGAGTACCGCGAGAGCGTGGCTATTCAGAGACTTAAGGATATCCGTGATCTTCAGGTAGCGTTCAAGAACGTACATGCGCACTATGCTTCTACAGTAGACTCTCTCAAGTGGTTCTACAATGAGGGCAAGATGAAGATCGTTCTTCAGGTCGGATCTAAGGATGACTCTCTTGCGATGGCTAACACCAAGAAGTACACTCAGAAGTACCGCAACCTCAAGAAGGATCAACTTAACCAGAAGCTCCATGAGCTTTATCTTGCAGGCGAGCAGAACCTCGTGTTTGAAGTTACAAGTGAGATTCCTGTAAAGGATACGCTCTTCACACATCGTACAGATTTCTGTGTAGACTCTCTCGCATTCATTCCTTTCAGCGGTGATTCTGTCATCATGGAGTCTACAATCAAGAAGGTGTCAGGTGTGAACGTACCTCTCTTCGAGGCTTCGATGCCGTTCAAGTCGCTCCTCAAGGGTCTTAACAATCAGCTCAGAGTCAATCTTGATGCTGAGAGAGAGGATCAGGGACGCTACAAGGGACTTCAGGTCGGCAGCGTGACACAGCCTAACAATAATGCTGGTAACTGGGAGTAGTCATACGACTATGATAGATACAGAAAACAGGATATCCATTCAAGTCGGCTTGAGTGGATATTCTTTTAGGATATATGCCGATGGTCGCGAGCACTCTTCCGAATGGATGAGTGCTGAGCGCATTTTTAACACACCTGAGTTCGGACGACGATACACTCAGGTGGACGTGTCTGTCTTTACCCCGAAGTTCGCACTGGTTCCTAACGGATTCCATGCGCCTGAAATCTCAAGACAGATGCTTTCCGAAGTTGTGGTTCTGGATGAATCTGACCAGGTGGATCATGTCGAGGTTCCTCAGTTCGGTGCGGTGCTTCTTTATTCGCTCAGTCTTGGCGGAACTCTTCCGAAGGTCGTATCGGAAACGGTGATACGTACAGACGGTTCCAAGGGCTGGATGCTGCCTGAACCGTATTACATGCTCTCCGCCATGTCTGACATTCATGATTATAACAAGATCGTGGCTGCTTACATGGACGGATGGCTTTATCTTGCCATAGCACAGGGTAAGACCTTGATGCTTTGCAATTCGTTCCAGGCACCAGACTTCACGACAGCTGAGTATTTTGTATTCCTGGCTATGAAGAAACTCCAATTGAACCCTGAGATGTCGTCGATCTATTTCAGGACCCATCTTACAGAAGAGCAGGAGATGTCTCTGTATAGATATTTTCGCAGTGTAGAACACATATAATATATATGAGGATTATCGGAGGAAAATACAGGGGAAAAGCCATACTTCCGCCACAGGGTTATAAGGCACGCCCGACTACGGATTTCGCCAAGGAGGGCCTCTTCAATATACTCAATAATGAATATGAGATGGAGGGGTTGAAGGTCCTTGATCTTTTCGGCGGCACAGGAGCGATATCCTATGAGTTCGCTTCTCGTGGCGCTTCTATGGTGTATTGTGTCGAGATGGCGCCTTTGCACGCTAACTTCATAAAGTCACAGGCAGCTTCTCTCGGAATGAAGAATCTGACTGTGGTTCGCCACAATGTTTTCGAGTTCCTTGACATCTGTCATGAGAAATTTGATATAATTTTTGCCGATCCACCTTATGCAATAGAAGGACTCGGAGACCTTCCTGACAAGGTCTTCTCCAAGGATATTCTGCATCCGGGTGCATATTTCATTCTTGAACATCCTGAAGAGTATAATTTCGAGTCGAATCCGTATTTCGTAAAGGAGCGTAAGTACGGCAATGTTCACTTCTCGTTTTTCGAGAAGCCATCAGAAAAGTAGTGTTTTAAATTATAGTGTATGAAATTTAACCTTAAAGACGTATTCCAGCCCAAGCTATTCGGACTGTTCGGTAAAGGTCAGTATGATGGAAAGACCTTTACATCTGACCTTATTGCCGGTATCATTGTCGGTATCATCGCATTGCCTTTGGCAATTGCATTTGGTATCGCCAGCGGCGTGACCCCTCAGCAGGGTCTCATCACGGCTATCGTTGCCGGATTCCTTATTTCATTCTTTGGCGGATCGAACTTCCTTATCGGAGGTCCTACCGGAGCATTTATCGTTATTGTAGCGGGTATTGTAGGCCAGTATGGCATGCAGGGCCTCATCATAGCGACCATCATGGCCGGTGTATTCCTTGTTGTGATGGGAGTATGTAAGATGGGAGCTATCTTCAAATTCATCCCTTATCCAATCGTGGTCGGATTCACCAGCGGTATCGCCCTGACAATCTTCTCAACCCAGATGAAGGACTTCTTCGGCCTTCCGCTTGACCTCCAGGTGCCTGCAGGCTTCATCCCGCAGTGGGGATGCTACTTCCAGAACATCGGAAGCATCAACTGGATCGAGTTCGCGATGAGTATGCTCTGCCTTGTCATCTGCTTCAGTTGGGGCAAGGTAACCAAGAAGGTTCCGGGATCGCTTATCGCTCTGATCATCGGTACTGTCGTTTCTGTGCTTCTGAGCAAGTTCGGAGGCATCGAGCTCGCAACTATCGGATCCAAGTTCCCAGAGCTTGCAAACGGTCTTCCTATGCCGAAGCCGGTTGCTCCGGAGTTTGACTATGAGACGATCAAGGGTCTGGTTTCACCTGCATTCACAATCGCAATCCTCTGCGCAATCGAGTCTCTCCTTGCTGCAATGGTAGCTGATGGTGCGACAGGTAAGCAGCACCATGCCAACACTGAGCTTATCGGTCAGGGTATCGCGAACATCGTGACGCCTCTCTTCGGAGGTATCCCTGCGACAGGTGCTCTTGCAAGAACAATGGCCAGCATCAATAACGGCGGAAAGAGCCCGGTGACCGGTATCATCCATGCTGTGGTTCTCCTGCTGATCTACCTCTTCCTCATGCCGTATGCGGTATATATCCCGCTTTCATGTCTTGCCGCAATCCTCGTTCAGGTTGCCTACAACATGAGTGAGTGGAGGACATTCAAGTATCTCCTCCGCGGAGACAAGTCGGATGTGGCTGTGCTTCTGATCACATTCTTCCTTACCGTGATCGTAGACCTTACAGTGGCTATCGAGGTAGGTGTCGTGCTTGCTATCGTTCTCTTCGTTCGCCGTGTGATGGAGACTTCGCACATCAATGTGCTTCAGGACAATACGCTTGCTGCAACTGAGGATCCTGAGAAGGCGGCGATGGAGAATACAGACCGTCTTGAAATCCCAGAGGGAGTCGAGGTGTATGAGATTGACGGACCTTTCTTCTTCGGTCTTGCCAGCCGTTTCGAGGAGCTTGAGAAGATGAAGAAGTCAGGTGAAACAAAGGTGCGTATCATCAGAATGCGCCGTGTGCCGTTCATTGATTCGACAGGTGTCAACAACCTCCGTAACCTTTGCGAGCGTACCCGCAAGAGGGGAGTGACAGTGATCCTTTCCGGTGTAACTGAGAAGGTGCAGGCTACCCTTGAGAAGTTCGGGGTTGACAAGGAAATCGGTGCGGAGAACATCTTCCCGCATATCGTTCCTGCCCTTGAGAAGGCAAACGAGCTTGTAAAGTAAGATTGATTACATAAGCCAGGCGCTTGCGTCTTGGCCTGAGGCGATAGCCTCGCGGATAGTGGTCGACGACATGTCGACCATTTCTGCGTTCAATAGGGTGATCTTGTAGTCTTGATCTTCTGCCATAAGGTTTGCCTTTATGGTACCGAGATCAAATCCTGTGCGTGGGAATACCGCTACGCCGTATTCCTTGAGGATACGTTTATAATCGCGCCAGTTTCGGATGCATGCGAGGTTGTCGGCTCCTATCACGAGGGTGAAGGCGTTTTCGGGCTCGCGCTCTTTCAGTGCATCCAGTGTGCGGATTGTGTAATGCGGCTCAGGCATCTGAAGCTCTATGTCGTCAACGCGAACCTTCAGTTCTGGGTGCCTTGCTACAGCCTCGACTGCGGCCTTGTAGCGCTCCTGTCCCGTGGCACTGCTGATGCCATCTTTGAGCGGATTCTTAGGTGATACTATCAGATAGACATAATCAAACCCTGTCACTTCGGTCATGTGCTTCATGATTGCAAGGTGACCGATGTGCAGGGGATTGAATGATCCGCTATAAATAGCTATTCTTTTCATATTATAATTTCGTCCCCGCTCGGGACGGCTTCGAAAACTTTGCAAAGTTTTCCTTATATTATAATTTCGTCCCTACCCGGGACGGCTCGAAAACTTTGTTTAACAAAGTTTTCTCGCGAGAAAGTCGCCCACGACTTTCTCAGCTTCAGCCTTTGCAGTCTTGAGGTCGTCATTGATGAGGACATAGTCGAACTTGCCGGCTGCGAATTCCATCTCAGAGGCGGCTTTCGCAACTCTTCTGTCAATCGCCTCCTGCGAGTCAGTGCCTCGTCCTACGAGTCTTTCGCGGAGAATGTCTACCGATGGGGCCTGGATGAATATCGACAGGGCCTGCTCTCCGAATATCCTCTTCAGGTTTACGCCGCCCTGGACGTCTATGTCGAAGATGATGGTATTGCCTTTTGCCCAGATTCTCTCGACCTCAGACTTCAGGGTTCCATAGAATG
The DNA here is from genome assembly GCA_017631875.1 of Bacteroidales bacterium. The sequence goes on from JAGBSL010000014.1 coordinate 55,915, forward strand.
ATCCGGCATACACTTCCTCGTACTCGACAAACTTCTCCTCGGCAATCATCCTGCGGAAGTCGTCAGCTGTGAAGAAATAATATTCCACTCCGTGCTGCTCCTGGCCTCTGGGTGCTCTGGATGTCGCTGAGATTGAGAATTCAAGCTCAGGATAGAGTCCAAGAAGGTGGTTTACGATGGTGCTTTTACCTGCTCCTGACGGTGCTGAGAAGATGATTACCTTATTATTCATATATATTTTCAATTTTTCGCAAAAATAGTTAAATTTGCCAAGATTTTGAGATAAGTAAACGATTTTTAAACAAATTATACGATTATGATTTCTTACAAGGAACTTGGCCTCGTGAACACCAAGGAGATGTTCGCTAAGGCTATCGAGGGTGGCTACGCTATCCCAGCATTCAACTTCAACAACATGGAGCAGCTTCAGGCTATCATTCAGGCTGCTGCTGAGACTAAGTCTCCAGTTATCCTTCAGGTGTCTAAGGGTGCTCGTCAGTACGCTAACCAGACTCTCCTCCGCTACATGGCTGAGGGTGCAGTAGAGTTCGCTAAGGAGCTCGGTTGGGAGAACCCGCAGATCGTTCTTCACCTTGATCACGGTGACTCTTTCGAGACTTGCAAGAGCTGCATCGACATGGGCTTCTCTTCAGTTATGATCGACGGTTCACACCTCGATTACGAGGAGAACATCGCTCTCACTAAGAAGGTTGTTGAGTACGCACACCAGTTCGACGTTACAGTTGAGGGTGAGCTCGGAGTTCTCGCAGGTGTTGAGGACGAGGTCAGCTCAGACCACCACACATATACTAAGCCAGAGGAGGTTGTCGACTTCGTTACAAGAACAGGTTGCGACTCACTCGCTATCTCTATCGGAACTTCACACGGTGCTTACAAGTTCACTCCAGAGCAGTGCACAGTAGATCCAGAGACTGGTCTTCTCGTTCCGCCTATGCTCGCATTCGACGTTCTCGAGGGTGTCGAGAGAGAGCTTCCAGGCTTCCCAATCGTTCTCCACGGTTCTTCATCAGTTCCACAGGAGGAGGTTGAGACTATCAACAAGTACGGTGGAGCCCTCAAGGCAGCTATCGGTATTCCAGAGCCATGGCTCCGCAAGGCTGCTGAGTCTGCAGTATGTAAGATCAACATCGACTCTGACTCACGTCTCGCTATGACAGCAGCTATCCGCGAGGTTTTCGCAACTAAGCCAGCTGAGTTTGACCCACGTAAGTACCTCGGTCCTGCTCGTGACAACATGAAGAAACAGTACATCCACAAGATCGTTAACGTTCTTGGTTCAGACGGAAAGGCTGAGTAATTTTAATATTATAATGAAAAAGGGTGCGGTGATATCATCGCACCCTTTTTCTTTTAATATAAAAAAATTATATTTGCATGATATTGAACAACTAGATTCAGGAATATAATGAAGACAAAGATTCTTTGGGCAGCTGCAATGCTTGCCTTGATTTCAATCGTTTCGTGCAACAACAATGAAGACCAGGTACAGGCAGTTCGTCTGGATAAGACAAAGCTTGAGATTGTCAAGGGTGAAAGTGTCCAGCTTTCAGCGGTAGTTGTACCTGAACAGGACGCTGAGTTCGAGTGGTTTTCAGAGAATGACCAGTATGTGACTGTCAGCCCTGATGGTGTGGTCACAGCTGTAGGCTTGAAGAAGGCTGCAGAAGATTCGGATGAGGTTGTTCCAGTTTCTGTATATGTCAGATATAAGAACGGTGCGGATGAGTGCAAGGTTACCGTCCTGCCATTGGCTGCTGCAAAGGTGGAGATTGTCGCCGAGTCGGAAGTCGTTAATGTCAACCCTGGTGAGTCCATTACCCTGAAGGTGAAATGCTATCCGGAGAATGCCGACCTGACTGCTGTGACATGGTCGACAGACTATGCTGCCGTGGCTACGGTCGACTCTGCCACAGGAAAAGTAACAGGAGTCGCTCCCGGATTCGCTAGAATCAGAGCCTCATACAACGATAAGGTCTATGATGAGATAAATGTGAATGTCAATGCCATAGCAGCGACATCTGTCGAGGTTGATCCGTCATCAGTAGCTCTTTCCGTAGGAGAAAAGAAACGTCTTACTGCAGTCTTCACTCCTTCTAACGCTACAGATAAGCCGGTGTGGACTTCTGAGAATCTTGATGTCGCTACCGTAGACAGCGAGACAGGAGTAGTTGCCGCCGTGTCTCTTGGCACTGCGAAGATCAAGGTACAGGCAGGATCAGTGTCTGCAACCTGTGTAGTTAATGTGAAATAAAGTAAATCGGATACTATGAAAATACTCGGAAGACTTTTCTGCCTGGTTGCAGCTGCAATGTGCTTTTTTGCCGCTTGCGAACGCCCCCAGGTGGAGGAACCTGTTAAGATCAGGCTCAACAAGGAGTTGATCTCGGGACTTTCTGTGGGCGCAACTCAGCAGCTTGAAGTCACTGTAACTCCTGCTGATGCTAAGGTGACTCTTGTATGGGCCTCAGACAACGAGTCTGTTGCCGTGGTGGATGATCAGGGAAACGTCACAGGTGTGGCTCCTGGAACTGCCGAGGTGTCAGTTACAGCTGATGAGGCGGTTGCGAAGTGTAAGGTAAATGTGATTGCCATTAAGCCGCAGAGCGTGAGTCTGGATGTCGAGACGCTTGAAATGGAGATCGGACAGACCCGTCAGCTCGAAACTGTGGTGACTCCGGAAGGAGCACAGGCCGATGATCTTCAGTGGAGTTCTAGCAAGGAGTCGGTAGCGACTGTGAAGGACGGAAACGTTACCGCCGTGTCAGAAGGTAAAGCTGTAATAACAGTCAGCTGCAATGGCGGAAAGCTTGTTGCAGAGTGTGAGGTGACTGTAGTTAAGCCAGAGGAACCAGAGGAAAAGGTTATGGTTTCTTCGATAACAATGCCTTCTGAGTTGGAGCTTAAAGTAGGTGCGTCTTCTGTTCTGTCTGTTACCGTACTTCCTGAAAATGCTACAGATAAGTCCGTAACATTCTCTGCCGAAGGTGATTGCATCAGTGTGGATTCGAAGACAGGTACGGTGGTGGCTCTTGAGGAGGGAAGTGCTGTGGTTACTGCAACGGCAAACGACGGCAGCGGGGTAAAGGCAGAATGTGCTGTGACTGTAACTGTTCCGGATCCTGAAGATGTGATAATCACGGCCGTAGTGATCAAGGCAGAGGGAAATGCATCGGATGTGCAGGTAGATAAGGGACTCCAGCTGTATGCCGAGTGTCTTCCTGAAGGTGCGGTTCCGAATACTGTTTCATGGACCGTTGATAATGCAGAACTGGCCCAGGTTGACCAGAATGGATTTATAACAGGTCTCAATGCAGTCAAGGTAGACAATGCATGGAGCAAGGTTACGGTTACTGTAAATGCAGACGGCGTGACATCTAATCTTTCTCTGCGCGTAATCCCAAGGCAACCTGACGAGATCGTCGTAGACATTCCTGAAAGCGGCTATATAAGAGTAGGAGAAGAATGGGACTTTAACCCACGCGTCCTCCCTGAAGGCCTTGGCTATGGTGTAACCTCTTCTATCATGAAGCCTGGCGACCACTTCACTGCTACTCCTGTTATCGTATCTGACTTCCCAGGTACAATTGCTGCCCAGTTCGCAGTGGCCGCTCATGAAAATCTCGTCAATGGCACATATCGCAAGGACGTTTCGCTGAATGTGCTCCCTTATTGGGTCGAGACAGTAACATTGCCTGCTGCGCAGGAAATGGAAGTCGGAGGCAGCATAATCCTATCTCCTGAGTTTACTTCTGATGTAGATGGCGTACAGCCTACAGACAAGGAGCTCAAATGGACCTCATCAGATGAATCAAAGGCTGTGGTTGACAATAATGGAAAGGTGACAGCCCTTGCTGCCGGAACAGTAGAGATTACAGTTACGACATCCGGATCATGGTCTGTTCCGTCCGGTCAGCAGCAGAAGTCTGCAAAATGTACCGTGACCATCAGTGAGGCTGAGTATACTATAAAGGTCGGCGATTTCTATTATAGCGATGGTACGACTTCGTCAACACTCCAGGCTGGTAAGACAGTTATCGGAATTGTCATCTCACGTGACAATGCAACATCTACTGATAAGAAGCTTCCGGCAGGATGTACTCATGGAGTTGTGCTGGCTCTTGGAGAAGGCTCGGGTAATTGGAGTTCATCATATGATGCCGGACGTGTCAACAGTTGGGCAACTCAGAACGGCTACGAGAATACTACCGGTACATATTACTCAAATGCTAATTGGGCATACGTCAGAAATGAGTTTGGCTACAAACTTTTAGGATATAACAACACTTGTGCGATGAAGGCTTACATGAAGAACAACGGCTATACTTCAGGTATACTTGATGCGTTGGCTGCATATCAGATTGAACTGCCGGATACAGCATCTGAGCTTTATATCCCTTCAATTGCCGAGATGGACGCTGTGGCGAAGAACCTCGAGGTAATAAATGCTGCTCTTAAGGCAGCCGGAGGAACTGAGTTTGTCGAGGATCCAGCTGACAGTCAGAAGGATGCATACTGGACGTCGTCTGAGAATGAAGCTTCAAGCGGAAACGCAGCTACAATCAATCCATTTACTGGCGAACTCCACGGAGGAGTCATGAAGAGTAAAGAGAAGAAGGTCAGATTCATCTTCGCGTTTTAAGCTTGAAATAACGAAAAACGGTTCGGAATTTTCCGAACCGTTTTTTTGTTATTACTTAGAAGCTATATAGTCTTTATAGTCTTCCATCGATCTTAGTACCACGTCCTTTGCAACGTCAGGACCGTAGATGCTGATGAACTTCATTCGCTCAGTGTGCTCTCCAGGGATGTCCTTGTATGTACTGAAGTAGTGGATGAGGCGGCGGATGATTGCTGGTGGAACCTGTTCGATGTCTGTCATCATTCCGTATACGGCGTCGCTCATGAGCACTGCGATGATCTTGTCGTCTGCCTGGTTGTGGTCCAGGAGTCTGAGACCTCCGATAGGGCGTGCCTTTGCGATGATATCTCCGTGGGTAACGTCTTTCTCAGTAAGGATGCAGATATCAAGAGGGTCACCGTCTCCTTCGATGTCTGTTCTGACAAGTGCTTTGTTGGTGAGCTCGGCCATCTTCGGTCCGCAATATGTTCTAGGGAGGAATCCGTAGAGGGAAGGTACTATATTTGAGAATTTCTGAGGTCTGTCAAGCGTCAGGTAGCCTGACTCCTTGTCGACTTCGTATTTTACTGTGTCTGTAGGCACAATCTCGATAAATGCCCTGACTTCCTCCGGGACGTTGTCTCCAAGGCTGATTCCGTGCCATGGATGGGCTTTGTGTGCTTTGCTGTAATTCATGTCGAATAGTTTTATTGCATGCAAATATAATAAAGATTTCCTTCATTCACGTCATTGCGAGGAACGAAGTGACGTGGCAATCTTTTCTCCTACGATTCGGGCAGAAATTCCCACCAATTCCTCGCAAGGACGCTTCTTGTAGTACTCTGGAGTGCGGTCAGACGGCTCTGGAGACTCCTGCGGAACCTGTTGCGAGCTTCCCATAGGGACCAGCCCGAGCAGCTCTTTGCAGACAATGGATCCGTTGATTGCCTTGAATTCTCCCGCCATCTCCTGCACAAGAGCATAGTTTGCTGTACGCCAGTCCTTTACCGTAGGGTCGGTCGCCGGTCTGATGAGTCCTGCCAGCATGACCATGCCGCTGACGGCTCCGCATACCTCACGCATACGGCCCATGCCGCCGCCGAAACCGGACGACAATGCCGCGGCCGTCTGGTCGTCGATGCCGAATATGTCGTTGTATGCCAACACTACCGCCTGGCAGCAGTTATATCCTCCTTCCTTGAAAAGTCTTTTAGCCTTTTCTACTCTTTCGTCTATATTCATAATTACATTCTATTGATTTTCACTACGTTTTTAAGGTTGCGGATCTGGGAGGTGACCTTGTCAAGCTCCAGACTGCTTGGCACTGCGATCTTCATCGTGATTTCATATGTGCCTTGACGGTCGTTTTCCACGACGTTGAACATCCTTATAGAGGCCCTGAACGAGTTCACGATGTCCATGATCTCGTTTATGACCGAAGGTTCCAGGTATGCAGTTATGCGAAGACCTGTCTGGAAGTTGCTCGAACTTGGGTTCTCGCTCCACTTGACCTTCTGGATCCTGTATGGGTACATCTCGATCAGTCGTGCTGCATTGGGACACGACATTCTGTGGATCTTGATTCCGTCTGTTCTTGTTACAAAGCCGAACACATCGTCTCCAAATACAGGGTTGCAGCACTTGGCCATCTTGTAGTCTATGCCCTTGACATTCTTTGCATCGATTACAAGGATGTCATCGGTACCTTTTTCCTGAATGACGGCCTTGGTTTTCTTTTCCTGCTCCACGGTAGTCGGAACCGTAGCCTGTGTGATCTCGAGAATCAGGTTCTTGACATCTGCCACATCAATGACCCCTTCGCCGATAGCAGCATAGAATGCATTGATTGTCTTATACTGAAGCTTCTTAAGGATGGCTGCAAGAACGTCGTGTTCAAGCTCCATCTTCCAGTTCTTCAATCGGCGTCCGAGCAGTTCCTTGCCGTCAGCGGCCTTCTGAAATTCGGCTTCGCTGAGCTTCTGGCGTATCTTGTTCTTCGCTTTGGTGGTCACGACGAAGTTGACCCAGTCGGGTGACGGCTTCTGGTTCTTGCCTGACATGATTTCGACCACATCACCTGTCTTAAGCTTCTCATTGATCCTGACAGCCTTGCCGTTGATGCGTCCTCCGGTGCACTTGATACCAAGGTTCGTATGTATGTCGAATGCGAAGTCCAGCACTGTTGCCCCGGCAGGCAGCTTGCGGAGCTCTCCGGAAGGAGTGAATACGAACACATCCTGTGTAGGGAGTTCGTGCACTTCGTCCTCGTAATATGCGGCCATAGGGTCGCCGTCTGATCCCAGAGGACTTTCCAGGGCCTTTCTGACAGCTGTAAGCCACTTGTCCAGGGTTTCCTCATGCCGTATGCCCTTGTATGACCAGTGCGAAGCAAGTCCGCTCTCGGCCATATCGTCCATACGCTTGGTTCGGATCTGCACCTCAAGGGCGCTGCCTTCCTTGTTCTTTACGGTAATGTGCAGCGACTCGTAACCGTTAGGCTTAGGGTTGGAAATCCAGTCGCGAAGGCGCTTGGTATCGGATTCATACTCCTCTGTCACGTATGAGAACACTTTCCAGCAGAGTGCGTGCTCTGTCTCTTTGTTCTCCTCACAGTCTATGATGAACCTGATTGCAAACACGTCGAAGACGCCCTCGAAGGCTACCTTCTGCTTCTTCATCTTCTTATAGATGGAGAGGGCAGTCTTCGTGCGCACTTTCAATTTATATTGTATGCCTTCGTCCGAGAGCTTCTGCTTGAGAGGCTCGATGAACTGGGTCATGAGCTTCTCCCTGTCCTTTTCGGTGCTCTTGAGCTTGTTTGTGATCGCCCTGTACTGCTCCGGTTCCGCATGACGGAAGTAGATGTCCTCCATCTCGCTCTTGATGTTGTAAAGGCCGAGCTGGTGGGCGAGGGGAATGTACAGCATCATCGTCTCGAGAATCTTTCTTTCTCGCGAAAGCTTCGGGAACATGTCGAGCGAGCGCATGACCTCAAGCCTGTCCGCAATTTTGAGGACAGTCACGCGAGGGTCGCGCGAGTATGAGACTATGAGCTTCTTGTAGTTCTCCGCCTCAAGCTTCGTGTCCTTGGGCTTGATGGTAGATATCTTGTTGAGGCCGTCTACGATCGTATATACATCCTGACCGAACTTCGCGGACATGATGTCAGTTTCAGGGAAGAAGCGGGTGGCTTCATGAAGGAATATCGCAGCGATGCACTCGGCCGAGAGACCGATTTCGTCGCATGCTATCCTAGCCACCGCCACCGGATGCTCAATGAACGGCTTGCCATTGCTGCGCTTGTGCTCCTTCAGAGCCTCTGCAGCAATGTTATAGGCCTTCAGGATCAACTCCTTACCGGCCTCGTCATACCTTGGGAACAGTTCGTCTATATATTGTCTCATATGCTCTATACGTCATTGCGAGGCCCTTGGGCCGTGGCAATCTGTTATACTTTCCATACTTTCAGGTACTGCTGGAGCACCCACATTTCGTCTCTGTATTTCGCTGCAGCCAGGAAGTCCAGCTCTGCAGCAGCCTTCTCCATGTTGCGTTTAGCCTCTTCGACAGCCTTCTCGACCTGAGGACGTGTCATCGAACGGATCACAGGATCCTGAAGTACAGCTGCCAGGTCGGCCTGGAGGTAGCCGTCCACATATGCCGAGTTGCTCTCGCGCTTCGAGTCGTGTCCCAATCCCACGCTGACCGTTCCTCTTCCGAGATCTGTCGGACTCGGGATGTACATCGGGTCGTCGTATGAGTTCGCTGCGCTTACTCGTCCGTTGTCCACGCGAGCCGATGCCGTCCTCTGGCCTCCAACCTGTGTCGGAGTGATGCCGTGGAGTTTGTTGTACTCCATCTGCTTGCTTCTGCGACGGTCGGTCTCATATATGGTCTGCTGCATAGAATCGGTTATCGTGTCAGCATACATGATTACAAGTCCATTGACGTTTCGTGCAGCACGTCCTGCCGTCTGCGTCAGGGCTCTTCCGCTTCGCAGGAAGCCCTCTTTATCAGCGTCGAGTATTGCCACAAGCGATACTGACGGTATGTCCAGACCCTCTCTGAGCAGGTTTACTCCGACCAGTACGTCGAAGAGTCCGTTCTTGAAGTCGTTGATGATCTCCACTCGCTCCAGAGTGTCCACATCCGAATGTATATATCGGCATCGGACTCCCATGTTAGTGAAATATCTCTCCAGTTCCTCCGCCATTCTCTTTGTCAGGGTAGTCACCAGTACTCTTTCGTCCAATTCCTCCCTCTTGCGGATCTCTTCCAGCAGGTCGTCTACCTGGTTTTCTGTAGGTCTTACCTCGATAGGAGGGTCGAGAAGTCCGGTAGGACGCACGACCTGTTCCACTACGAGGCCTTCTGATTTCTCCAGCTCGTAATCTGCAGGTGTGGCGCTGACATATACTGTCTGTCCTGTGATGCTCTCGAATTCATCGAATTTCAAAGGTCTGTTGTCGGTAGCTGCCGGCAGGCGGAATCCGTATTCCACAAGGACGGACTTTCGCGACTGGTCGCCGCCGTACATCGCGCGTACCTGAGGTAGCGTCACGTGACTCTCGTCGATGAACGTGATGAAGTCCTTAGGGAAGTAGTCTATAAGGCAGAACGGCCTCATGCCCTCGCTTCTGCCGTCGAAGTATCTTGAATAGTTCTCGATTCCCGGACAATAGCCCATCTCCTTTATGAACTCGAGATCGTATTCCACCCTTTGTTGCAATCGCTTGGCCTCCAGATGCTTGCCTATGCTCTTGAAGTATTCGCACTGCGCGACCATGTCATCCTGGATCTGGCTTATCGCCTGGGCGCTTCTTTCCTTCGTGGTCACGAAGTTGCCGGCAGGGTAGATGGATATTTCGTCAAGCTCTTCCAGGAACGCTCCCGTAAGCGGGTCTATGATGGATATCTGATCGACCTCGTCACCGAAGAACTCGATGCGTACGGCGTTCTCTCCGTATCCTATGCAGATGTCGACAATGTCGCCTTTCACTCTGAAGGTACCTCGCTTGAAGTCGGTTTCGGTGCGGCTGTAAAGCGCATCCACAAGCTGGTACAGCAGCCTTGTCATGCTTCTCTGTTCTCCACGCTTTACAAGGACTGTCTGTTCATGGAAGTCGGCAGGGTTTCCGATACCGTAAAGACATGATACGCTGGATATTACGATTACGTCGCGACGTCCTGAGAGTAGGGCTGATGCGGCGCTGAGACGAAGCTTCTCGATCTCGTCGTTGATGCTCAGGTCCTTCTCTATATACGTGTCGGAGACGGGCAGATAAGCCTCTGGCTGATAGTAGTCATAGTAAGACACAAAGTATTCGACTGCATTGTTCGGGAAGAATAACTTGAACTCGCGGTAGAGCTGGTGTGCAAGCGTTTTGTTATGGCTCATGATGAGCGCTGGGCGCTGCATCTGTTCGATGACGTTGGCCATGGTAAACGTCTTGCCGGATCCCGTCACACCAAGCAGTGTAACGGCATCGACTCCCTCCTTCAGCGCTTCACATATACCTTTGATCGCTGCGGGCTGGTCGCCCGAGGGTTTATATTCGCTGTCTATTTTAAACTTCATGGTACAAAGTTAAGAAAACTTACTTTTCCCCGTTTCGGAAATTTTATTATCTTTGCGTGATTTTAGACAACACGTTTTATAAAACAATAGTACTATTATGGTTTATTCACACGAAGTGCAGCAGATGTGCTGCGTAAAGAAGGGACCTAACCACGGTCCGGCTCCAATTCCTGAGGAAGGAAAGTGGGTAAAATCAAAGCAGATCACTGACATCTCAGGCCTTACTCACGGTATCGGCTGGTGCGCTCCTCAGCAGGGTGCATGTAAGCTTACCCTCAACGTAAAGGAGGGTATCATCCAGGAGGCTCTCGTCGAGACTATCGGTTGCTCTGGTATGACTCACTCAGCTGCTATGGCATCTGAGATCCTCCCAGGCAAGACTCTCCTTGAGGCTCTCAATACTGACCTCGTTTGCGACGCTATCAACACAGCTATGCGCGAGCTCTTCCTCCAGATCGTTTACGGACGTACTCAGTCAGCTTTCTCTGAGGGTGGTCTCATGATCGGTGCAGGTCTCGAGGACCTCGGAAAGGGACTCCGCTCACAGGTAGGTACACTCTATGGTACACTCGCTAAGGGTCCACGTTACCTCGAGATGGCAGAGGGTTACATCAAGACTCTCGCTCTCGACAAGAACGACGAGATCTGCGGTTACCAGTTCGTACACCTCGGACGCTTCATGGATCTCATCAAGAAGGGTGTTGACGCTAATGAGGCTCTCAAGCAGGTAACAGGAACATATGGCCGTTTCTCTGAGGAGGCCGGTGCAGTTAAATACATTGACCCACGTCACGAATAATAAGGAGGAAAGACAATATGATTAGAGAAGTAAAATTCGAAAGCCAGGATCGTCGTATTAACCAGATCCTCGCAGTTCTCAACGAGAACGGTATCGCTTCTATCGAGGAGGCAAACGCAATCTGCGATCAGTATGGTCT
>JAGBSL010000015.1 GCA_017631875.1 Bacteroidales bacterium
GAACCTGAGGAAAGAGAACTTATATGATCCCGAAGGGCTCTGATACAGCGATGTCATGTAGTTGCGATAGTTGGAAGTCGTAAGCTGCATTCCGTTGACCGCATAGATGAGGTCTCCTCTGCGAAGTCCTGCAGCTTCTGCTGGCGATCCTCTTCTGACATATGAAGGAGCAATGGCCATCATTGAAGATCCGGCCTCCAAAGCAGTCGAGATGAATGGTCCGAAACCAAGACCGCCGGTCTGAACCGCCTTTGTCTGGGTTTCCGAAACGCCCATCACCTCAACGATGTTTGTGTAAATGAATCGTTCACCTGGATTTGGCTGGGTCGCTCTGTAATATCCTCCATCCTCGACGTTCACATCGCCCAAAGAGAGCAGATGCTTTGAGAGGAACTCCGAATATGCCACAGTAAGGTCGATCTCCTGAGCGTTGTATGCGTCCCTGAAGAGATAGTCCTCTTTGAGGATGTCATGCATATATGTATTCAGCGCGGCATTGATCTTTGAATCCGCACTTGAGCCTGACGCTGCCTGTACAAGTGTCGCAACCAACTCCTTTTCAAAGCCTTCCACTGTAACCCAGAGTTCCAGTTCGCGGGCCTCTGAAGTCTTGTTGGCATCGATCACGACCCTCACTGTAGCCGCCTTCTTGGCATCTCCGCTCTGAGTAGACTGACTGATCGACGCCCACTCGACGTCAGGAGTCGTCTTGAGCGCAAGCTCAGCAGTCCACGATGCAGATGCGTCAAACTTTATCGACACAGTCGATCCAAGGTGGGATACTTCCTTATCTGCGTATGAGTTCTTGATATTAGACAGACCGGACTCAGGGGTCACAGGGGTCTGTTCCTGCTCCGGTTCCTTCTGGTCCGGTTGCTCCTCCTTAACGCATGCGCCTGCAATCGAGATTACCGATGCAGCCAGCAGAAGGTATTTCCAAATGTTTTTCATCAATTCAATAGGCTTGGTTAAAACTTTCAAATATACTACTTTTCGTTTTAATACCTATACTCAACAGCGTAATTCTCATTCTCATCAATCCACGACATCTTTGTGACATATCCGTCAGCGTCAAATTCGTATGTAAGAGTTAGAGTTACGGTGCCTGTGCCGTCCGGAGTCGGCTTCACGATCCTTGCAGGGAGCTGTGATGATGTCTCTGTGTACCAGCCCATGAAATAAGGGAAATACACGAACGGATCATTCTCCTCCTGGAGTGCCATATAAGCCCAGATCACATCCTGTGCATAAGGATGACTTGCAGGACTTTCAGCATCGTACTCGAACGATATCTGGCGGAACATGGTAAGGTTGTCCCCTTCATATTCCAAAGAACGGAACGAGCGCGAAGGTGACGAAATATCCAACATACGTCCCTCGGAGTCGTATGTCCATGTGAACGGAGTAGTCTCGCTGTCGCCATAGACAAGGACATCAGCAACTGTCACCTGGCCTTCGGAATTCTTCTGGTATGACACCTCAAGGTCGTTGGATGATTCAAAGCCATCATGCTCAAGGCTTATCAAGCCGGCAGCATCCATCACATACTGGTCATACGCATTGAGTTCCTCGACTCCACTCTCAATGATATACTGCGAAACCGTAAATGTTGCAGGCTCCTCTCTTGAGACCTTCCACTCCATCACGAGCTGAGTATCCGCACTGATGTAAGGAGCATAATATCTGATTGCAGAGAACTGCTTGAAGACAAGGTTCTCATATACTTCGAAAGTCTCGGCAAGCAGCCATGTGAGGCCATCCTGAATGAGTGAAACCTTATATTTTCCTGCAGGCATGTCCTCTGGTATGATTACCTCGACTCCGCCGTTGACCATATTGACAGTCATTTCTATTTCTTCCACAGAAGCAGACTCGAACACAACGCGGCAGCCTTCCTTGAAACCCATTCCGGAGATTGCTACAGTCTCACCCTGCTGAGCACTTGCCGGCACGCTCAGACCGGTAATCGGCATCTGCATAGGCAGCACCTTTATCCTTCCAAGCTCATGGCGTCCGTCCTGGATAAGGATCATCATGTACTCTCCCTCCGGTGTTGCTGCAGGAACAGAGAATGTTATTCCTGAAGCGGTGATCGTCTTGATTGTCAGCTGAACTTCACCAAGGAGTTCAGAGTCAAGGGAAAGCTGCGCATTTTCCTTGAAACCGTTCCAAAGCACAGTTCCTTCACCACCAGCGCGCACCTGTGCCGGAACCTCGCACTGGTCCATAGGGTTATCTACCGGACCGTCCACCGGACCATTATTCACCGGACCCTCATTCTTCTCACATGAGACAAACAGTGCAGACACTGCACATAAAAGCATCAAAAATTTCTTCATAGTCATTATCTGATTCCATCCAGAGCCTCAAGAGCTGCTGCTGTAGCATCCTGAGAAGGTCTGGACATATTGTTATCGATTATCTTTCCTTCCTTATCCAAGAGGATGAAACGAGGTATTCCGTCGATCTGGTAAGCCTTCTGGAAGGCGCTCTGAGGACCGAGGTAAAGCTGTACCCCTGTCAGCTGACCCTCGTTCACCATAGCCTCCCATTTCGACTTGTCACTATCGGTCGACAGACCCAAGAATACGATCTGAGCATCCTTGAACTTCTCCTCAAGTGCCTTCAGATACGGCATCTCGCGACGGCACGGAGCACACCATGTCGCCCACATGTCGATGTAGATGTATTTACCACGGAAGTCAGCGAGAGTCCACTGCTTTCCGTCGATATCAACTGCAGAGATCTCAGGTGACGGCTTGCCCGGCCTTGACAGATCCCATTTGTCGAACTTGGTCTTATAGTCGGCAAGGAGAGCCTCATCCTTTACGTATGTATAGTAGATGTTTTCAAGTTCCTGGATGTTATCGATTCCATGGCGGTCGACATAAGTTGCGGCCATGTAATGCAGGAGTGTATTCCTGACCTTCTCAGACCTGAAACGTCCGGCAATGTATTTCATCTGTGCCACGGTCTTCGGGTAAAGGTCCGTAACCTGACGGTTTGCAGCATCAAGCATATGCGCAGCCTCAACGACAAACGAGCGATACTCGTCAAGGTCACTCCATGACTCGTCTTCAACCATATAAGAGTCCAACACATCATAATAGTCCTGAGCCGGAGCATATAACATGTTTCGGGTCATCATCTTATGACCCACTGAATGCATCAGCAGTGTCGCACCGTAGGCATACTTGATCCTTCCCTTCTCCATGTGGAGGAAGTTCCCTACCCCTTCGAGCGCATTTGCTTCAAGCAGGGCAACGGCATCATTTTCCTTGGCAATAGTCTTAGCGTAAAACTCCCCGAACGGCAGAGCATATTCCTCATCCGGCAGTGCTGTCAGCCTGACCTTGTTCAGATACTCCACCACCGGAGCCTTTTCTCCCTCAAAAGAGAAGGTGTTCAGGAAATCAGTACCATCAAAAGTTACTGTCACCTCATCTCCCTTCTCAAAATACACAGACTTGAAGTTTCTTCCATAGTACAGCTTCGCGTAAAGTGCATCATACTCTGACAGGTCCATCTGTGCTGCACCGGCCTCATCCAATGCCACACTCTTCATCTGACCATGATACACCAGAACCACCTCCCTCGCGGTAGGGTTCTCCACCTGGATGGAAAGATGTGTCTGCTCGCCTGCAGCACCGCCCGAGCATCCGAGGACTGCGGCTACAGTGGTCAAAAACATGATAATTCTCTTCATATCAATAAACTCTTTCTTTATATGTCACATCTACAATCTCTGTAAACCCTTCATAAACCGAAGGTTTTACACGAGAGAAATCACCGTCCGATTCACGTCCCTCATAAACTCTCAGCACACCCTTTCCGTTTTTCTCGCTTGCCACGATCAGGTCATAGCTGCGGGACATGTTCTCGCTTTTCTGGTAGAGGTTGAACTTCAGGCACGTTATGCGCTCGCCCGGAAGTTCGAACTGAAGTTCTTCCTTTATAGGCTGGGCCGAAAGATCCACTCTATACACCTTGCCTCCAACGGCATAATACATATAGTTCTTCAAAGAACTGAACGCATAGAGCGCATCCTCGCGGGTTATGCCCGCACACTGCGACAGATCCCCGTAATATCCTTTACCGAGAACATACGTACAGTCGGCATATCTGAGCATGTCACCCAGCTGCACTCCATATAGATAGCATCCGGAGCCCTCCGAAAGCAGCACATATGTCAAGCCCATCTTGGCATTGCCCGGATCGTAACGCGTGTTCTCGATATACAGGCAGTCATATCCTTCCGGCCACTGCCCGAAGGCATTTCCCAACACTCCGGCACCCGGAGCCATACCCTCGGCGATCTGCCCCATCTCATCCATTGTCGCAAGCGGATCAAGTCCTCCAAGGTCATTTGTCGCAAGCAGAGGACAATACGCCATCATGCGCTTGTTGTCCGTATCATATAGCAGGTATACCGCCGCATAAACCTGAGTCGCCAGCACATTGGCTCCCACATATGGGGAAACTGCAAAAGTCTTGTTCACAGCACTTCCATACAGTCCGTCGATACCCATGATCTCACAATAGTGGGCCTTGTCGCCGCTGACAATCATCTTTCCGAAGCCGGACGACACGATGGAATGCGGAGCAAGCTTTTCCGGCACGGCCACCTCATAAGAGAAGTCATATTCGGGCTTCCACTCGAAGGCATCCTTTCCAAGGCGGGTTGCGCCATCGTCAGTCAGCAGGTAGTACGGAGATGCAGCATCGGTCTTGTCCGAAAGCCACTGTATCCTGCGAGGGCCGTTCATCTGGGGCATGCCGTTGTCCCTGAGTACATCCCTGTATGTCTCCCCTGTCACTACTGACACGAAATCAAGCCTTGCCCTGCCCTGGTCCGAACACAACACCATCCATCCCTCAGACATGGAAGAGCTGACAGTGAGCTGGCTCTCGAACTGCCAGTACAGACCTGTAGCATTTTCCGTAATGACAAGGAAAAGGGTATATGAACCCGGAGCAAGAGTCACCTCATAGTCAAGGATACGGCTCTCACTGATGACCACAGGATCGGTCAGCTCCACATTATCCAACACCTTCCACTGGAAGGAGTATTCAGACTCGGGGAACTCCCCTCCTTCAACGACCGGCTCTATCCTGAGCTGCGCGAAGGTCAGAACGCTCATGTCCTCTATGCCGGCAACCTCCGGTTCAGTCAGGTCCACATAATCATAGTTGCCTTTATCCTGGCTGCATGCAGCTCCAAATGCGCACACAACCAAAACCAGCATATATCTAAACAACCCTTTCATATTATCTGAATGTCAAAGGTTCATTGGTCTTAGGGTCGAAAGCATCCTTGTCATACTCCCTACCTGCATCCCTGTTTTCCTTCTGCTCGGCCACATACGCGGTCATCTCGGCACTGATGTACAGCATCTTGGCAAGCGTGATGAGCGACGGGTCATTGAAGTCGGCAGGATTTATCTGAAGCACCTTGCATATGAGCTCGAACTTCTGCTGGGTAAACTTTCCAAGAAGGTTCTCGTCCCATGCGGCCGGAGCCTTGGTGAACATGTCCGAGAAATATATCCTCACATCTACAATCGATACGGTATCAGCAATCTGCTCCATCTGCGACACCGGAAGGTCGAAGTACTCGTTTGCATGAAGGGTAAGACGGATCATCTTCCTTTCCGACTTGAGAGCATCGGTCCTCTTGAGCACGACCATGTAATCGACGCTTGAAGCCCCCGCAGGCATGACCGCCTGCTGCGGAAGGACATAGTCGATGCCTTCCTGGGCGTTGTCCGAGCTGACGGTGACAGTCAAAGGGCGGTCCTGGTCCGCGCTTCGTCCCAGAAGCTGCACCTTCACAGGCACCTCCATCTCATCACCGGCCTCATAGACAAAAGTAAGGTCTAGACTGTCCGTTACGGACATCGTCGCCGATGTATTATTGAAGTATACGCCGGTTATGTCCTGAAAGAATTCAGGAGTACGCTCCTGGCACGCTACGAGAACCAGGAGTGAAAGCATGTATGTTATATATCTTCTTTTCATTTCGAGGTCTGGTTGTCTTTTTCCGAGTCAGGAAGAGGAACGGTAAACATGGCATCGCTCGGCTGAGGATTCCTGCTCGAAACTGAAGAGAACATCACGGGAGCGTACATTCTCTTGTACATGAAGAAGAGCTGTCCCTCGCCATAGAGTTCACGGATGTATTCATATCTAAGCGTCTCCTCGGTAAGGTTCTGCATCTTACCTACTCCGCGTGCAGCACGGAGGGCATTAACATAGCCCACACCCGCTGCCACATCGCTTGAATAGGTCTCGGCTGCAATCAGATACATCTCTCCGAGACGGATCATCGGGATCATCGTGTTGCGGATGTTTCCCGTCTCATTCATGTCAGAGTACTTGTAGAAATATCTGTTCGCCCCTGTAGCCACCCAGTTCACACGATATCTGTAGTCATCCTGGTTTCCTCCTGTCGCAGCACCGCCACCGAAGACGATCTGTGACATGAGATCGTTATCCATCCTGAACACGTAATTCGGGATACGGCTCGGATCAAAGTAGTTCTTGAAAAGCTTGTTGCGCTGGGAGTGGGTCAGTGCAAATATGACCTCCGACGAGAAGATCCTGTCAGGATCCTCAGGGGAACCTGTCACCAGATCCTTCGATACGAACGGGAAGATGCCCTCCTCCGAAGCTTCAATCACCTCAGTCGCATAGCCATATGCCGAAGCATTATCCCCGAAATACAGACTCGCACGGGCCAGAAGGGCGGTAACGGCATAATAGTTAAGACGGAGGTTCCTGTAATACATGAACGTCGACGAACCGTCTGTCGGTCCGTCCATCATGGTTCCGGAAGTCCTTACGGGATCGGATGTAAGGAGCATGCGTGCCTCCTGCAGGTCATGCGAGATAAGCGCCGCAACCTCCGAAGCCGAAAGTATCGCATTCGGAGTCACAGAATACTTCTTGTAATAAGGAATTGCAGGCAATTCCTTATTGCGCGAATAAACAGGTCCGAACAGGCGCAGCAGGTCGAAATGCAGCATTGCACGCAGAGCAAGGGTCTCACCTTTGATCACCTTATAGTTATCGCCTGTGAACTTTATTTCCGGATTTTCCAGATTCTCCAGCAGAAGATTACAGTTCAGGATAAGCGAGTAAGCCTTGTTCCAGGTCTCGTTCATGCGGGCCCTCCAGTACGGGGTTCCGTATTTGTATTCCGCAAGGTCAGCATAGTTTCCCCAGATGGAGTTATCGGTTCCCACTACGTATGCGCCTCCCATTATCTCGATCATCTCCACAGAAAGCGCACCGCCATAGAGCATGTCGCTGTTGAGCTCGATATAGATTCCGTTCAGGTTCTTAATGAAACCCGACTCGTCTGACAGCAGGTCCTCCTGGGAAATCTTGTCATAAGGCTTTACCCCGAGCCATCCATCGCAAGAGGACAGGAGAAGCGTCATAGCCATTACGTATGTAAGTATATTTCTCATAAGTCTCTCTTGTTTAAAATGTTACACCCAAAGACATCGTTACGGTCCGGGCAAACGGATAGTCGATTCCTCGCTCGACACGCACCGATGTTGCCCTGAACACGTCTGTCATGGTCATCTGGACATTAAGCGCTCCGAGTCTCATCCTTCGGGCTATCCTGTCAGGGAACTCGTAGCCGATGTTGAAGGACTCACCCACAAACGAGTTGTCGTCCATCACGAATCGTGATGATTTCTCGGTCTTCTGCACCAGCGAGATACCCTTGAAGTAAGCCTCGCGGTTAGTCTCGGACCAGCGGTCATAAAGCGCTCGCTTGTCCTGGTTGTTATACACGTCCTGTGTTCCGATGTTCTCCACCTTCTGGAAAAGGGACGAGTTGAAGACCTGGCCTCCCCATCTGTATCTGAAATAGCATCCCACAGACAGGCCCTTGTAATAAAGCATTGTACCCACAAGACCCTCGACTTTAGGCTGACTGTCGCCTACCACGACCTCGTCGTTGACATCGTACGTGAACGAGTATGTTCCATCCTTCTTGATGAAAAGCTCACGACCGGTAGCAGGGTCAATTCCAGCAGAGCGTACAGCCCAGATTGCTGTCGGGCTTCCGCCGTCATAATATCTGGTCGTTCCGGCAAGCGAAGCCTTTCCGCTCTCGTTCAAGGCGCTGAATGAGTCACCTATATTGGCGTATACAGACCTTGAGCTTGTGGCATTGATGCTGATGTTCCAGTTTATACCCTCTGACGGACGGTATATTGGAGAAATGCGCAGGATCGCCTCCCAACCCTGGGTCTTCTGGCTTCCGGCATTCATCGCCACGCTTGTCACGCCCATGGATCCGGGTGTCGTGATGATTGCAAGGAGAGGGTCCGTATGCTTCCAGTAGTAGTCGAACGAGACGTTGACACGGTCTCCCCAGAATGTCATGTCCGTTCCGATATCATAGTTTGTGGTCTCCTGCCATGCCAGCTCGGTATTTCCGAGGGCATTGAGGATCACACCTGTTCCGAAGACGTTGGTCATCCAGCCGTTGAACTTATATGTCGAGAACGCCTGGTATGCCGAGAAGTTCTGGTTACCAGGATTTCCGACAGAGCCGCGTATCTTCAGAAGCGAGAAGAAGTCGGTGCCCTTCATGAACGGCTCCTTGTGGATGTTCCATCCTGTTCCCACAGACCAGGTATTTCTGAAGCGGTTGCCGGTACCGAACATGGACGCTCCGTCAAGACGATAGTTGAAATCAAGGAGATATCTGTCATCATAGACATAACCGCCGTTGACATAGAAGCTGGCAGCACGCTTGAGGCTCTCGCTGTAGTCTGGAGAGTCCCCTACCGGATAGCCGTTGGCAAACGACGGTGCGTCGAACTGGTCGTCGGTAAATCCGTTGGCAGAATAACCATATATCTTGCGGCCGTTGCTGCTGAAGTTGAATCCTCCCACAGCATTGACCATGTGCTTCTTGGCGAAAAGCTTTCCGAACGTGATGGCCGCATCACCCTCGTAGACCATTTCACTGATCTGGGTATGCGAGAAGAGGCCCTTCTCAGTCTCACCTACCCCGTCAAACTGTGTGTCGAGCGGAGAGAAACGCGACTGCTCGTCATCGTCCTGCTTGGTAAGTCCGAACTTCGCCCTGAAGCGCAGCCCCTCAGTTACAAACCACTCGAAGATGAAGTTGTTCGTAAATCCGAAGCCAGTTGCCCTGTCCCAGCTGTTCAGGTGCTGGTTCCAAAGTGGATTCGCCACAGGATAATCGTCCACACCTTCTTCCGGATAGTACAGATACCTGTCTACGCCGCCAAGGGCATTATACTTCCTGTAATATGGGTTGGCGTATGCATACTCTGCAAAAGACACCGTCGGATTGGAAACATTCAGCCAGTTTATCGAAAGCTTGTTGCTGAACTGGAACTTGCCTGTGCGGTAAATAAGGTCTACATTACCTTCCAGCGTCCTTCTGTCCGAATCCTTCATGACTCCGGCCACATTGCCCAGGCTGAGACCGATACCGTAGCGGATCTTGTCCTCACCTCCTTCCGCATAGATGTTATGCTTGTGCGTGAATCCCGGACGGATAGGCTCGCTGAGCCAGTATGTGTCCACTCCCCTCTCGATTTCCTTGAGTCTCTCATTACGGAGAGCATCCAGACGGATCTGGGCCAGAGGATTGCCGGAATTATCCTTATAAACGCCGGCCAGAGTCTCGAACTCAAGCTTCTCACGTGCATTCATGAGGTTGTAATCGCTAAGATCGGCAAGCGAAAGGCCGAAGTCGCCCTTATATGAAAGCTGAAGACGTCCGCGTGCCGGGGCTTTTGTTTCAACGACCACGACACCGTTGGATGCCTTTGAACCATAGATGGCAGTCGAAGCGGCGTCCTTGAGGAGGGTCACCGATGCGATACGGTTCATATTGAGGTTCATGATGGTCTCAAGGGTGGTCTCGAATCCGTCAAGAATGAAGAGAGGCTGGTTCGGATCGGTACCGTACTCCTCCTTCAGGCCCACGACGCTGCTCTTTCCGCGGATCTCTATATCCGGCATCATGTTAGGGTTGGATCCGAACTGAGTGCTCTCCATCATCTTAAATGACGGATCGAGGGTCTTGAGACTCTGAAGTACATTGGAACTGCCGACCGCCTTGAGTTCGTCGGTCTTGAAGGTAGCTGACGAACCTGTGAAGCTCTCCTTCTTCCTCTCATACACACCCGTCACGACGACGTCAGCCAACTGCTCGGCATTGGCGCTCATCACGATCCTACCGAAAGACGAAGCGTTATTCAAGGTGTACACCATGACCTCATCCTCATATCCGATGCATGAAATCACGATGTCACACTTCTTCTTAGGAATCTTCAGCTCGAAGTTTCCGTCCACATCCGTAATGGCTCCGACGCTTGTTCCGTCTACCACCACAGACGCCCCGATGATAGGATAACCGTCCGCCGCATCAATGACTTTACCCTTGAGGGTAACTTCAGCCGTCTGGGCCGAGACCATCAAGGGTAAAAGTACAAATATTAAACTAAGAAGTCTCTTCATTCATCCTTAACTAAAATCGCCTGAGTCTGTTCTCTCTCTTTATCTTGGACAGATTCTCACTTGAAAATCTCATATCGGACTCATTCCTGTCCTTGACTACCTTGACCTCCTGCTGCTCAGGAAGCGCATAAGGGATCGGCACTTCCGGCTTAGGCAATGCCGACTTGGTGAACAGATCATTGATGTCAGCCGCATCATACTTCCTGAAGGTGTACTTCTGGCGGTATACCCTACTGTATCTTCCCTCATTATCAATTGCCATTGCAGCAATGACTACAGCCTTGTTCCATGGTGCCCTGAAGTTGACAGACTCCGCATAGTATACACCATAGTATACGAGGGTCTCATAGAGCATTGCATCCGGATACTTCGCCGGATCCTCAAGACCGGTCACATACTCGAAGATCGTGTAGTAGTATGACTTATAGTCTCCGTCGATCGATATGCTCACCGGCACCATCGCATATCCGCGATACTGCGCTCCCGCATCCGGGTTGATATCGTAAAGGTCATCACCGTCATAGAACTTATCAAACGATGCTGTAATCGTTGTCGGAGAGTAGTTCTCCTCGCCGGTAGTGAACACTTCACTGAACTGCACATCAGCAAGGAACTCGCCTGTGTTATAATCCATTACGACTGCAGCCACCTTGTATCCAGTCTCCGGAGCAAGGAAAGAGATGCTTCCTGTAGACTTGCCCTGAGAAAGCTCATAATATGCAAACTCTCCCATCTCGCCATAGTATGAATGGTTGATAAGGTCTCTGATATCCTGCTTCACCTCATCGGCTGTAGTTTCCGGTGAATATACATACCAGTAATAGAAGTGAGCCGCATCCGACGGAGTCACAGTGATGTCAAGCGAATTTGAACCGGCCTCGTTAAGAACAAAGTCGAACACGCAATCCTCTGCAGGGCCTGCAGGAGCTGTCTTGATCTTGAAGATCTGCATTGGAGTCGTCTGCTTACCGGCCTTATATCCGAAGATTACCATTGTGTACTCCGTATCCGGATCAAGACCTGACATACGGCCAGAAAGACTGCCTTCATAAACGAAGTTCAAAATGCCCCATGTACCATAATCCTCCATAAGGTGTGCATAGATCTGCTCCTCATTCATGCCATCCATGAATCTTGAAGGCTCGGCAATCATTACATATGGATCATTATTGGTTGTCTTCACATCCACGAAGAAAGAAGACTGGTCGACATCATCGCCGACAGTGACTGTGATGACGTTGTCCGAAGGAGGAACATCACCTGTAGTGTGCCACTTGTAGGCAGCCTCGCCTGTGAACTTGCAGTCCTCGTCCCACTTACATGCAAAGACGATATACTCTGTAAGAGCCATGCACTCGAACTGGCTGTTCACCTGATTGATGTCGCTGTACCACTCATAGTACTCGGCACGCGAAGTAAGTTCCTCGTAGTCCATGAGATCCTGGATATCCCAGTCCACGAATGCCTGGAACACCTTCACAGGATCATCTCCATGAACCGAAGCATACTCGTCGTATGTGGCCCTGTCCATGAGGTTCCAATAATAGTACACGCCATCATGTGACGGAGTCACGGTGATGTCCATGATATTGTTTTCCTCAGTCACCTCAACATCAAGAGTGATCGGTCCCTCGTAAGGAGGCTGTGTAACGGCCTCTGCAGAATAGATATCTGTGGTGCGCTCGCCCTCAGCTGACATACCATATACATATACGACATACTCCGAACTTGGATCCAATCCCTTGTACTGAAGGTTCTCGAACGATCCCTTGTTGAGGATGGTCTTGATGTATTCTGTTACAGGGATTCCCTGATCCTGAGCCTGAAGCGAGTAATATGAGAAGTCCTCCTGGAAGATCTGCTCGTCAGACTCCATGTCAAGGAACCACTCCTTAGCCACAACCTGTCCGACCCATGTAAGGTCAGGCGAATCGGTCTTTACCGAGAAGAGCACCGATGTAGATTCCGTTCCGGTAATGGTAAGAACGATAGGGTCATTCCAGATCGACTGGGTCACCTTGATGATGACATCCTGCAGACCCGAGCATGAAACCACAACATCAGCAGTCCTCTCCGCACCTGACTCATTCTTCGATGCGGTGAACTCAAGGATCCTTGACTTGAGGGTGCTGACTTCAAGCCAATCAGCATCATGTGCTACAGAAATCTCTTTTCCTGCGGATACATTCACAAGCTCGTAAACGACCTTCTTGAGGGTTCCGTCAGCGGAAAGGTTCACCTGCGTTTCCGAAAGTCTGATCTCAGGATCACCGAGCGGCTCCTGCTTTACACAGGCTACAGCCGCTGCAGCAAGAACGATTGCTGCTATATAACGCAAAACTGTCTTCATATTACTTGTAATCATATGTCACTGTCTCTCCAATCTGGCAAAGAGCACAGTTTACAACATCATAGTTTCCATTCGCATCAGCAGCAGTGACGAGGATCAGAACCTCGCAGTTGTCTGCCACCCATGTCTGATCGACTGGAAGGACGAACACCTTTGAAGCCTTCTCTCCTGCTGCGATCTCACCGAGCTTGTCGCCGACAAAAGAAAGCTGAGACAGCTTGCCCGCTGCATATCTGAGAGCATTGTCATGTGTATTGTGCCATGATTCCGACATACCCGACTGGAGGGAGTAGATGCCGTCCTCGAGCAGCCATGCAGCTACACGGTAGTTATCAGTCTTGGCAGCCTTGACCTCTACATTCACAAGAACGTCATTTCCTGAAAGTTCTGCCGCCGCCGCGATGCCGACGCTTGCCTTATCCTGCTTCAATGCATCGATCTGAGCCTTGATCTCCTGAAGATCTGTACCCACAGAAGTTGGAGTCAGGTTGAATGTGAGCATAGGATACAGACCTGTGACATTATATGCCATTGAAAGGTCACGCGCTGCCTCAGAGTAAGCCGCATCAGCCTCACCTCCATTGTACGAGTGCGAAGCAACATGATGATAAAGACCATTATATGAGGCATCCTCCGAAAGCTTCTTCAGACTCTCCATCATACGAGGACAGTTTACGCATGTTGCACCGGTGTGCTGCACAAGGAGCATTCTATGCTTGAATGAGACATTATCCTCCTGCGGATCTGCAGGAAGCTCAGGTACGTCGTTGATCGCCGTGATGACAACATCATCTGAGACCTTAAGTCCGTAGACTGCATAGAAGACATACTCGCCTTCCTTCTGCGTGGTAAACACATTCGTTGCCAAAGGAGACTTCTCAAAATTCTGATAGATCTCCGCATGCTCGGTCACATCGTGTGTCGCGCCCTGGGCATCTGTAACAGTGACAGTGAATGTGACGGCATCAACTCCGTCACTTCTGAGCTGATCGGCATCAGAGGTGAGCGAAATCTCACCTTCGATGACAGGTACGACTTCCTCAACAGGCTTGCCGCAGGCACTCATAAGGCCCGCAGCAACCGCTAAGGAAGCTAGAATTCTAAATATTTTCATGTAATGTTAATTTAAATTATCTGGCAATCATCTTTGATTTTCTTGTCTTCAGTTCAAGAACCTCCTTCATTAGTCTCTCGCGACGGATATCCTGAACCTTTCTCATGGCCTCGTCATGCTTTGCCTGCATCTGAGCGGCAGTCGGGCCATTCTGCGAGATCCTCTTGTCGCCGACATTCATTGAAGCAAGCGGCGTTACCTGAGCGGATCTTGTCTGAGGCGCCTTCTTGAGAGAAGCGATGAAATCCTTGGCAGGTGACACGCCATCCTGAGTGAAGAAGAGCGGTGCGCGGTAGATCTTGGTTACATTACCGTCATAGTCGTATGCCATCGCCGTGAGCGTCATCTTAGTATCATACTTGACAACAAAGTTGGTCGAAGCTCTGGTAAATCCGCCACCCTCAAGACCAGCATAGAAAAGTTCATCAGGGTACTTCTCCTCGTCCATCAGGTCATTTGCATATATTGCATAATAGTATGCGCTGCACTTTCCTTCCACGCTGAGCTTGATCGGCATCAGGGCATCGCCATCACCGAGCAGCTGCTCGAACTGCTTCTGGCCGGCATTGATCAGCTGACCAAGGTCATAATAAGGACCATACTCAAAGTTGAATGTAATGTCCGCATATTTCTTCTCAAGAGTTGTGAACGGCTCGCTGAACGCAACCTCCGAGAGGAACTCACCGGTGTCATAATCCATGATTACCGCACCCACCTTGTATTCAGTTGCAGGATAGAGATCCCATGCGTTGGCGCTGTCATCTCCGAGAGAAAGCTCCCAAGAAGAGAATGTAGCCACATCGCCCTCATAACTATACTGGATTGTCTGGCTGATGAAGTACTTAGCGTCATCGGCAGTATAGTATGAAGGATATACCAGCCAGTGGTAGAACTGTCCCTTGTCAGAAGGCGACACCTCCACAAATGCGAAATCGACATCAGGAGTAACCTTGAACTCGAATGTACAGTCCTTTGGATCACCGGCAGACAGTGTCGTAAAGTCAGCCTTATCCATTTCGGCTGTCGTCATTGTACCGGCCTTATATCCGAAGGCAACGATCGTATACTCTGTGTCCGGACGCATGCGGGAGAATGTCTTGGTGTTGGCGCCGGTGAATGTGTATTCGCCGATCAGATAGTCATACTTCTCGGTAAGATATACAAAAATCTCCTCATCTGTCATTCCTGCGATCTCGCTTCTCTTTACCGGCATGACAACGTATGGATCTTCTGTAGTGGCGGTTGTAATGGCATCAGCTGAAGACTGAGTCACATTGGCCACCTCGAGAGTGATCTGGTTTGCAGAAGCATCGATTCCCTGACTTGTATGCTCATAAGTGGAAACCGGACCTGTAAGTCTGCACTGCTCGTCCCACTTGCATGCATAGATCACATACTTGGTTGCAGCCTTCATCTCCATATATCCCCAATCCATCACATTGGCCTCGTTGTAGATCGCGAAGTAATCATCCGGTCCGCTGATCATACCAAGCTCCATCAGTTCACCTACTTCAGCGTCGATTTCCTCATTCTGGATGGCATCGCGAAGGCTGCCGCCATTCTTTGCCTTCCACATATCAAGAGTAGCTGCCGGTGCTATACCGTAGAAATACGGAACACCTGTATGGGATGGAGTGATAGTATATTCAAGAATGTAGTCATTCTCCTCAGCTGTGAAAGAGAATGTAATGTCTCCCTCATACGGAGCCTCTGTAGAGAATGGAGCCGACACGATGTCAGTGGTACGCCTTCCGTCGAATGTAATTCCATAAGCATAAAGCACATAGTCGTTTGACGGCTGAAGACCATCGAGAGTGACGTTCTCCATTGAGCCTACCGCGCACATCATTTCAATAAACTCCGCAAGAGACAAATCATTGATGTCGGCAAGGTATGCGAAATACTCGAGATCGTTCTGGAAAAGTTCGTCCGCTGTATCGAAATACTCGAAGCTCTCCTTGTAGGTCACCATAGGGATCCATGTCAGTTCCGGATCTGATGTGGTGATGGAGAAGGTAACGCCAGTTGCTGAAACTCCCGAGATCTCAACCTTGAGAGGATTCACGAAGAACTCCTGAGACACCTCGACAGTAACGTCCTCTGCTCCCTCATAACTGAGGACCACCTGAGCCTCGCGTACTGCTCCGGTCTCATTGATATCTGCTGAGAACGAAAGCACGCGTGCCTTCGCCGTGTTGACTGTAAGCCAGTCAGCATCGCTGGCAACGGAGATCTTCTTTCCCTCTACAGGGTTTTCGATCATGTATGCAAGGTCGACAGCAGCTCCATCTGAAGCCAGAGCCACTTCTGTCTTTGCCAGCTGGATTACCGGCGTCTTGGCCTGATCAGGCTTATCGTCAGGCTGCTGGTCCGGTTCGATTTTCGGACCGCATGAGGCAAAGGCCCAAAGGGCTGCCATCATCGCAATTGCAAGATTCTTTATTTTCATGGTATAAGTATTTTCGATTAGAGATAGTTGTAGGAAATCGAGCCGTCCACCGGACAGTATGTGCAGTTGACAAGCTGGTAATCACCGTTTCCGGAAACGGCAAGAATCAGAAGCTTGCAGTTCTCAACGATCCAGTTCTCGTCAATATCGATAGCCGCGACGATATCCTCTGTCTGGCCGGCCTGAACCGTTCCGAGGTGCTTTCCATAGATCTGCTCGTTCTTCTGCGAACCATACATCAGACGAAGGCAGTTGCTGTGCATGTTGTGCCACGAAGCAGAAGCTCCTGACTGTGGCGAATGAATATTATCCTCAAGCACCCAGACGGCAAGACGATACTTGGAGTCTACAGCAGCCTTAAGACTTACATTGACGAGGATCTGATTACCGACAACCGCTGAAACCGCTGAGATACCGGCGTCAGCAGACTCCTTGCTGCAAGAGGTGATGGCATTTTTTATCTCATCCTCGAAACAGATCTGGTTATCGGTAAGATCCGTTGTCACCATCGGATACAGACTTACGCCCATATTCTTGGAAAGAGACTGCGCTGCGGGAGAATATGCGGCGTCAGATGAATTATACGAATGAGACGCCACATGAAGATACTTGGAATTGTACTCCGCATCATCACCGATACGCTTGAGGATATCCATTACCTTAGGACAATTCGGGCACTCGTTTCCTGTGTGCTGGACCAGAAGCATACGATGTGCGAAAGATGTCTTCGAGGCATCCGAATCGGCAGGAAGCGCCGGAACACCCTTGACCGCCTTCACGGTAACGGTATTGGAGATATCGAATCCACGGACAGCATAAAAGGCATAGTCGCCTTCTACGGTCGTCTTGAAGTTCGGATCCGTGATCGGATCGTCTTCTCCTTCGACGAAGATTTCCACGTCGGCAGTCACATCGTGCTCTTCTCCATGATTATCCACAAGGATTACAGAAAGAGCAGACGTGTACTGACCATCGGCCTTGATTACATCCTTCTCCGCATAAAGAGTGATGTTTCCGACCAGTTCATCTGTAGTTCCGGTGTCTGTATTATCATCCACATTACCTGGGTCAACTGTACCCTGACAAGCAGAAAGGCAGAAAGATGCTACCACAAGCAGGCTAAAAATCTTTTTCATAAATTGCATGTATAAATTAATCCACAAATATAGTAAAAAAGACGTCACCTTCTGCTGAGTGCAAACAAAAAGGTCCGGCATTTCTGCCGGACCCGAAAATCATATCAAGATCAATGGATTACCATCCACCGATACCCTGTGACATTACTGTTACGTTAGTATCCATAACTGTTGCCTGTACATCAACGAAGAGTTCAGCAAAGTTACCTGTACCATTGAATGTACATGTAGTCTCAGTAAGGTTGCTATAAAGGAGAGAAGTACCTGAATCAACAAGATCACCAGTCTCCCAATCTGCAGTCATGATGCGGACTACACCTGAAGTTGCGTCTGTTGCCTCAATCTGGTAATATCCCTCGACACCAGCCATCCACATGCCGGCAGCCTCAGGACCATAGATTGCCTCATAGTCAATACCTGCCATGAAGTAACCTGGCTGTGAAACGCCGAAATCAAGACATGCAGACATGCTCTCCATACCCATCATCATTGCGTATGCTGTCCAGTCGAATGCCCACTGCTTGCCCTCTACTGAAAGCTCAACAGGCTCTTCATCACCTGGAAGCTCACCATTGATCATTGCAGTCATTCTGTCAGCAAGCTTCTGGAGCTCTGGCTGAACATCGATGTCCATGTAGTAGATAGTACCCTCAGCGTCCTTCCAGCTTACGCAAAGAACAACTGCTGGAGCAGGCTCATCCTGATAGTGGCTGAGATACTTGTATGAAGACTCTACAGGCTCAGTTGTAGTGACAGCACCGAAGCCGAGAGACTCACTCCAAAGCTGACCAGCCTTTGCAGCTGCAGTCTCACCAAGAGTATATGACTGAGTATCAACATACTGAGCGATTACCTCTGTACCCTCAACTGGAGCAAGTGCGAAACCGATCTCATAGTAGTAGTGGTATCCGTAGCCCCACTCTGACTGATCCTCATAACCATAGTATGCTGCATCACCCCATCCACCGTCTGGATAGAACTCGCTTACTGGAGGGAGGTTGAGAGTGATCTCTGGCTTAGTAGCATCGAACTCAGCACCCTCAGTGATTGCCTCAGAGAGCTCGAATACAGTCTCGTACTCAAGGATTGCTGCAGAAGCACCTGGGTTACCCTCAGCGTCGATAGGAACGATAGCGAAGTAGTATGGATAGCCATAGCTGTGACCGTCAACATAGAGAACGCCGTTTACAAGCTCCTCAGCTGTAACAGTCTTAACTGATGATGAAGTAGAGAAGAAGAGCTCCTCTGCCATCTGTGCATCATCCATACCCTCGTACTGGTTGTAGTACTTGGTCTGAGCAAGAACATACTTGTATGAAGCAGCCTCTTTGCCATCCTCGAATACAGGAGTGAACTTGAGGGTCTGAGTGTTCTTAAGAACGCCGTTCTCAAGGTTTGTAGTATAAGGCTCAGCCCAAAGGAGGTCAGCCTTTACAAGCTCCTTGGTAGTTGCCTCAACGTGAGCAATCTTACCATACTTACCTGTGTTGTCTACAACGAATGCGACGAAGTGCATTGTAGTAGCTGGAGAAGTGTTCTCTGTAAGATATACAGGCCATGACTTGATCTCAGCAGGTGAGTTTGGATATGAGTTCAATACGAGGTAGTCTACGAGATCCTCTTCGAATGCACCGTAATCAGCGTAAGTAGCCTCGTCCATCCAAGCATAGTAGAATGCTGACCAGTCACCGTTTGCCGAAGGAGTTACCTCAACACCAAGTTCAGTATATGGATCGAGGTTGATCTCTGCCATTACATAGTCCCAGATCTCATAGTCGTAAACCTCACCCATGTATGAAGTCACCTGCTTAGCAGAAAGGTCGATCGAACCGCCATCTGTAAGAGCTGCAGTAGTGAACTGAGCGTAAACTACATCTGCAGGAGTGTAGTCATGCTTAGCACGTCCGTCAACTGGAAGGATGAATACGAATACGTCTGAATCAGGCGAGTAGTTGCCGCTCATAGAGTAGCTTGTACCAGCTGCGATATCGAGAGCTGAACCTGTGTAGCTCTCAGTGTAGAGCTTACCATAGTACATACCCTCAGCCATAGCCATTGCCATCTGCTCCTTGATATCGTCGATTGAAGTCCACTGAAGCTGTGACTCAGGCATTGCAACAGCAACATAAGAGTCAGCACCCTGAACCTCGACTGTCACCTCAACGTTGAATGCATTCTTAGCAGCCTCGTTCTCAGTGATAGTTACGTTAACTGGAGAGTAGTAAGCAAGCACGAGATCCTCGAGATCGTAAGGCATAGCCTCCGAGTTCTCTACTGCTGCCCAAACAACATACTCCTTACCAACCTGTGGCTCCTCACCGAGGAGTTCAGCGATAGCGACCTCAAC
Organism: Bacteroidales bacterium; assembly: GCA_017631875.1. The sequence continues at coordinate 19,918 of JAGBSL010000015.1, forward strand.
CTCAGTCTCCTCACCCCAGTTAGATGGGTAGTCATCCATAAGTGACCAGTCACCCTGGTTCATTCTCTCAAGAAGGTCAGCTGTCTCAGCCTCGAGATTCTCTCTCTCAGAAACGCCATAGTAGAATGTAGCGTTGTACCAGCTTGCAGTACCAGCGAGAGTGAAGTAAGCGTTGCCAGCGTAAGCCTTCACGATGAGCGGCTGACCGGCAACCTCTACAGGAAGCTTACCTACCATGCACTTGCCGTCTATTGAGCAAGCGTGGATCTTCACATAACCGGCAGCAGCGTACTTAGCAGGGATCTCATAGTACTCGTCGTTCTCATCCCAGCCGTAGCCATCCTGGCAATCCTCATAGTTAGGAGCTGTGATCTCAACAAGTCCCTCTGAGTTGATCTCAGCATACCAACCCTTAGGAGCTGACATTACTGTGATGTCCTCGATGCCTGAAGACTTGATGGCAACCTGCATTGTTCCCTCTGACTCGAAGTAAACCTTACCAGCGCGGATCTCGAATACGATCTGCTCAGGCTTCTCGATAGTGAACTCTGCGTCACCGACCTTGATGGTCACAGTGTCACCGTTGTCAACAAGAGACACCTCTGGGCAGACATGATCGCAAGGAACATACTGACATGGAGGTGCAGGCTCACAATCACACTCGGCAGCGAGAATGATACCTGTAGAAATCCAAGTATTGCCACCGTCGAATGAGTACTGAAGCTCATTCTCAGTAGTAACCTGGAATTTGAGAGTGTAGAGAGCATCTACACGAGCTGTGAGCTCCTCAAGCTGATTGAGGACAGACTCCAGATTCTGGACTCTTTTGTCGAGTGCGCTGATCTGCTCCTGAAGAGCAGTATCATCGTAACAAGACACGAAGAGAGAAGACGCTGCACAAAGTGTCATGACACCTGCGCAAAGGGACATAAGACCCTTCATAAACTGTCTTTTCATAATTAGATAGATTTAGTTAATAAATAATAATGTAGTTATGTAGTTAAGTGTTATCAATTATATATGCTACTCTATTCCGAAGATCTCCTCAAGAGTCTGTGCCTTACCGTCCTGACAGATGAGGTGGTAGAGCTTATAGACCGGAGTTCCGTCAGCATCACGACCTGCTGCAATACAAGCAGCGATTACAGTCTGCGAACCTGCGAAGTCCTGTGAGGTATCGCTCTCGGCGCGCATACCGCCACCGTTCTCCTCAAATCCACCGGCAACCCACTCGTAGATACCGTTTACCCAGTCCTCATAGCTATAACCAGAGTCCTTGATGTTGTTCATATGACCCTTGTTGATACCTGGCATGAACGCCGAAAGGTCAGCTGGATTATCTGTATAGCAATAGAGGAAGTACTCTACGTCATGGTCGATCTTATATGTGACAGTCCAATCGTACTGGTCATAGTTCGACGGAACAAGCGCCATATTGATTGTAGGATCCGGTCCGACCTGGATCTCTGAAGTTCTGATTGTTGCGAAATGCATCGGGCTGATGTTTCCGTCAAAGTCCTCAGCACACATGAAAACTGTGTAGTCTGTATCAGGAGTCATTCCGGTCCATGTGAGACCGTCACGTCCGCTTGGGTCTGTAGGCCATGCATTGATCAGCATGTTTGAAGAGCCGGCACCGAGGATGAAATCGATCCACTCCTTCCATGAGCTGTTCTGGTCGAGACCAGGATTGTTGTCAGCTGTCATGTACTGCACATAAACCATTGAAACAGTAGCAGGATCATATGTGATTGTACCTCTGAACTGTGTTCTGCCAGGATTGTCGAGAACGAGCTTGAGATCCTTTGCCTTACAGTTGTCCGGAGACTCGAGATTTCTCTTATCAGTTGTGAATGTCTCCGAGATCTGCAACTCAGTAAGCTGCTGAGCACCGTTACGTCCTACGAACACAACTGCATAAGTGTTGCCTGGCCAGATCGACACATTGGCTGCATCCATTGCCGCAAAGGCGCTTACAGCCTCAAGTCTTACAACTGCGCTGCCTCCAGTCGCCTCGCCAGCCTCAGCATCCCATGCGAAGTTAGGGTTGTGGCAACCATAACCGAAATCCCTGATATAACGGGCAAGAGTTCTCTTGTCCTTAGCGCTCATTGCGTTGATCTCCTCGATGTATGATACAGGGAACACATTATAGAACACTGTCTGGCAATCCTTGCTGAATGTCACGTCAAACTCGACATACGAAGACGCTACTCTATCCTCGAGAACATCCACTGCAAGCTCAGCCTCCGGCATATCCTCAGGAACCTCCATCAGATGGAAGTCACGACGGCTGTAGCCCTCCTGCGGAGTGAGGTTTGCATCAACTGCCACAGCACATGTGGTGCTCATGATGGTAGCATCTGCCTCGTCACCGTATTTAACAGAATAGTAAAGGCTCTCAGGGTTGTTAGGATCATTCTCCACAGACGGTGCAGTCACACGTGTGCGGATGAAATCGCGGAACAATGTGTCACCGAACGCATCGATGTACGCATCGATCTCAGAAGAAAGATATCCGAAGAAGTATACTGCAGCTGCATCTGCATTAAGATAGTGCTGGACGCCAAAAGAAGTATATCCTGCATTAACCTCGATCTCACACTGCGGGTCGCCGATAAGAGGCTGGCTTGTTGTGTGTACATAACAAAGGGTGAGGTCCTCCTGGGTCACGCTGCTGATGTTCTCCTCAGTACTTGCTACGACAGCGATGATGTAGTCACAATCAGGGATTGCAATCGCTGATGCTGCCGAATAAGGAGTGTTCATCCAGTCGAACTCGACCTGAAGGAAGTCGTCTGCATCCTCAAAGTCATTGATGCTGAATGCATATCCGCCGCTACCGCTCTCATTGAAAAGATACTCGCGGATGCGCTCGTTCACTGCCCATGACTCAGACTCTGTAAGGTTGCCGAATGCCTTGTCATTCAAGAGGTTGTTATACAGCTGCGCAAGCGGGTAAACATCAAGCTTGAAAGACTGTACGAGCGGACCTGGACGAAGCTCGAACACGAAGTTCTGGTCCTCGACCTTCGTAACCTCGATAGTCACACCTACCTCTGAACCCTCTACGAGAAGATTTCCACACTCGATAGGGAACTCCTCAATGAACGGGAACTCGAACTGCTGCGGCTTCTGGGTATTACCCTGATCGCCGTTACCGTCACCATTTTCATCTCCATTACCAGGATCTACCGGTGTCTCAGTACCTTCTTCATCCTTGTTATCATCCTCTTCAGGCTGAGGCTTGTCACAAGCCACGATACCGAAGGCAACAAGACCTGCCAACAGAAAATTGATTGTTTTTTTCATAGTATATAAAGCTTTATTTTAAATCATATCCGGAATCTCCGCTGTCAAATGCGCAGACATTCATATTATTTACGTATCCGTCCTGGTCCAATGCCAGAGCATAAATCTCGGTATTTTCAAGCACCCATCTCTTGTCCACCGGAATTGTCCACGACTTGGTCGCCTCCTCACCAGCAGCTATCCTGCCGTCATCAGTGATCTTCTCACCAGCAAATGTTCCCGCATAGCTGGTCACCACCTGACGAACGACATGCTTGTGGGTGTAATCATTCAGTTCACCATATGTGCCGTGCTTCTGATAGCCTACGATCTTATCCTGAATCACCAGGACTACAACCCTATACTCGGTAGTAAACTCCGAGGCCACCTTCACCTGGATTTCCGCAGTCTTGCCGTCGGCTGAAATCGACGATGACACTGCAAGTCCGCAATAAGGAGTGTGGTCCGCGAATGCGGCCTTCAATGCCTCGTTGAATCCTGCCAGTCCCTCAGTGTTCAGTCCTCCAGCATTTCTGAAGTCGATGGTATAAGACGGCAGCTCCAGACCTACAAACATGTTCTTAAGGTCCATGGTCTCCTTTATTGCCAAAGAATCCGGTCCCATCTCCTCCGAATGGAAGGCGCAGATGTGGATGTTCGACTTCCTGGCAGCCATCGCAGGCTTTGACAGCTGAAGAGCCATATTGTCATATCCTTCCGGACAGAAGGCGCAAGATGCACCTGTGAACTCTGCAATGAGAACGTGCCTGTCATACTTGGACTCTATCTTCACATCAGAATTTATGACATCAACAGTAACCACGTTAGACTCAAGGCCATTGTAAACGGCATGAAATACTGCTGACCCTTCTGCAGCAGGAGTGTAGATATTTCCCTCCAGGCCTTCTGCAGACGAGACGATGGTAGACTGGTCAGTCACGTCAACACCATTATATGTCACCGTAAACTCAGCCTTTGTCTCGGAAGCAAGATCGATCTCAGCATCGCTGACCTCAAGTACAGGAAGTGACGAATCATCTACTGTACCAGAGCATGCCATCATAGCAGCCGCACAGAAAGCTGTAAATATGTATCTTAATTTCATCATATTACTCTGCATATTGATAGCCTACACTCTCACCAAGCTTACACTCGGCAACGTTATTCACGACGAAAGTATAACCGCCGTCTGTCGAGGTGCTGGCTGCAACAATCACACGAAGGTTCTCCTTCTTCCACTCCGGTGAGAGAGTCAGTGTCTTGGACGCCTTTGCCTCCACGCCGACTGTGAGAGGGAGGTTGTCATTGAGCTTGTCACCCTTCTCGCTGGTAAGGACAGCACGTACGACATTATTATGGACATAATCCTTGACTCCTGTCTGCTCTGCAACGATACCGTCCTCCACAACGAATACGAGGTAACGGTATATTGACGGGATGTTTGAAGTCACGCCGATATTGATCTGATCCTGCGAGGTCGCATCTATTGACACACCACACTGAGGCTGATATGATCCGATCTCCTCAACAAAGCTTTCCGTAAAAGACGGACCTATTAGGTGAGTTCCCTGACGCATGTTCCAGAAAAGTCTTGGGAGACCGTCGAAGCCACCGAGAGCGGCATTAAACAGCGTTGTCGCAGGAATAGTCATCGGATCTGCAACAGCTCCCATGTGAGAATGGAAAGCCACAACTGAAACCACGCCCGGATTTGCATCCTGGACAGCCTTGAGGCCCTTGGTCGCTGACGGACAGCTTGTACATCCTGTTGAAGTGAAGTACACTCCAAGGACACGCTGTTCATAAACCTTTGTCTCTCCTGAGAAATATGGCTTCGCTTCTACTGTTACAGAGTTGTCGGTATAGAACTTACCACCATAATAATACTCAGCTGTAAACTTATACGTACCGGCAGTGACTGTCGAGAATTTGTTTGAAGCCTTGGAGCGCTTTTCCTCGCCGTCATATTCTCTGATCAGAACAAGAGTCTGGGCTGAGCTGACATCTTCCTTACCGAACATCACAGTGAAGGTCACCATATCGTTTCCGTCAGCTGTAATCTCTGTCTTATCGGCAAAGATGCGCAGAACACCTTCCGGAACCTCCTCCATAGGGTTTCCATCAGGACCGTCCGGCTTCTGTGCTTCCGGATCTATTGTTCCCGAACAAGCCGCAAAAGCAAGAACAGCAAAAATACATGTAAGCTTCTTGAGCATATTAGTCATTCAGAATATAATCTACTGATTCTCCTGCCTTTACCTCTACGATATTGTCCATTCTTGCAAACTCTCCATCAGGAACGAGCGCAAAAGCGACAACTGAAAGGTCCTCGACCTTATGATTTCCAGCCGGAATCTGCTGAGTGAATGTCATGGTGCCATCCTTCTCAACCTTGGTAAGGCTCTGCGACGAGTACATGAAGAAGTTACCTGTAGCCGCCCTTACGATATGAGAATATCTGCCTCCCTCGTTGGTACCACCGGAAACCGTCTGGTTGTTTAGAAGCATCACCATACCCATGTCATAGCTTCCGCCAGTAGCAGAAGTCAGCTCTGCAGTCGCATTGATGACATTATTTGACGAATCGTATTCTGTCGAAAGCTTGATTCCGCATGTTGCAGGATACTGGGCACGAAGATCCCAGATCTCCTTGTCAAGGGCAGTTGAAGTATTTTCAATAGTTGTTTCCTTCAGGTCAAGGACCACAGTTGGGAAACCGACACCGCCGAAATATGAGATGATGAACTCACCATAGCTATAATCCCATCCGCCAGGAGTTACAGACAATTCGTCCTGACCATGCCAGCAAAGCTCCACAGAATGGGCCTTGGTGTCACCGTTGAGTCCCTCAAGGGCCTTGGTCATCACTGCGCACGGACCGCACCAGGTCGCTGTAGCCTTGTAGATGCCGACATTCTTATGATACTTCTCATAAGATGCCCTGTTCCTGGCAACCACCTCAACGGTGTTGGCGCTGTTCTTTCCCTTATACTTGGCTGAGAAATGGTATGTTCCGTTTGAAATGAAGCTGATTGTCTTCTCCATTCTTGTCACTCTGACGCCTTCCTCGGAAGTGATGTTGACGCCTTGAAGAGTGTTCTTGTCGTCAAGCATCTCTCTTCCGTATGCATCCTTGAGAGAGAATGTCACGATATCCTTTCCGCTTGCCTCGACCTCAGCCTTGTCCACAGACAGGGTGAAAGGCTCGGTAAATTCGTCCGGAATTATACCAGGGTCCTGATTTTCAGGGTCAACCGTTCCCGAGCATGATGCCGCGAGAACGATTGCCGAAATATATAGAAGTATTCTTTTCATTAGAATGAAGTTGTGATGCTGAAGTTAGCTCCTGTGTACTGAGGGATCTGACGGCATACTCCACCAGAGCAGATGAATCCGTCCTTGTAGCGGCCGTAACCGGCTGCAAGGCGTGTGCGTCCCTTAGTGTAGCTTACACCTACATTATAATAGTGCATCTTTGTAGAACCGTGGTTATACATGTCGCTTCCCCAGATGCTCCAGTGTGGCGCAAAGTTCACCTCGAGGAGAGCTGCCATCCAGTCCTTCTTGTCCTCCTTGGTCGCAAGGTACTGAAGCTCCAGACGAGTAGAGAATGTCGGAGTCCACTTGTAGAGGAGGTCAGCCACTACGATATTCGAGAGCCATGTGGTCTTGAAGTTACCGTATGTAGGGTTATATTCCTGCATCGAGTACATGAGGACCATCTTGAACTCCTTAGTCCACTGCTTCTCCACGTCAAAGCTGAAGTCACGGAAAAGAAGATTACCCGGCTTTGCAGTGCCTTCCTGTGCGATAGTGTAGTATGTAGAGAAGTTAGCATGTACCTTCATTCCTCTCTTACCACCGATCTTGGTGCCGCGACGGAAGTTGTAGAATGCATCAAGCTGTCCACCGATCTCACCGCTGTTGAAAGCGATCGAAGACTCGTCTCCAACCTGCGGATTGTATGGATGGAGAGTAGTCAGCATATATGTGTACTGAGTACTCATTGCAGGCACGTATGAGATGAGGTTTGCTGTCGAAAGCGACCTTGAAGAAATCTTCTGGCCCATCCACTCGAGACGACGTCCTGTGAGGGTCACGCCAAGACCTCTGCCGTTATAGCCGAGCTCTACGAGCTGTGCATTACCTCTCTTGAGCTGCATTGCAACGAGCTTCTTGCCGAGGTCGACATACTCTCCCTTCGCAAAGAAACCATTCCAGTCGAAGTTCAAGCGGCCTGAGTAACCTACTGTACTAGCCTTTCCGCCCGCCTCTTCAGCATCGATCGAGATCTTCTCATATCTGTTCAGAACCGATCCTTCGAGAGAAAGGAGTACATCATTCCAACCGATGATGTTTGAAAGAGATACGCTGAGGTCAGCTCCTCTAACCTGGGTCTCGGAAAGCTCCATTCCAAGTCGAGGCATACCCCACATGGCCTTGAAGGCGATCTTATCCTCCCAGTTGTATGCGAAGCGTGCTCCCATGATGGCATTGTTCATACCAAGAAGCCTGTCCTCCCAGCTACGGAAAAGAAGACCGCTACCGAACTGATCGTAGAATGTACCTGCTGTGATCTGGAAATCCTCGTCCTTCCAGTTCACATACATGTTGCTGAGAGCAAACTTATTAAGTTCGCCCGGATATCCGATCAGAGCCGGATAGTATCCCTCCATCTGCAGACCGGCAGAGAAGTTTCCGTTGTAATAGTCAAGCTTGAGGTAGTTGTTTGAACCGAAGCTGTCGTCACCAGGGGTGAACTTGTTTGCCTCATCCTTTACGTAGATGTGGTCGTTTGTCTCGAAGCTTCCTGTGAGGTAACCCTTTTCCTGCGCTGATACCGAAACCGCAGCCGCAGCAAAGGCCATGATGATAAACAGTCTTTTCATCACTGTAAAATTTTAGGAATGAGATTACTTAGAGCACTTCTTGATAGCCTCGAAAAGTTCAAGCTCGTTACCAGGCACATAAGAAGTGTGCGAATAAACGACCTTGCCCTTTGCATCAAGAACGAACACGTGAGGAACCACAGAAACATTCATGGCACGCATGAAATCCTGGTTCTTGTCGAAAAGAAGAGTGTATTCCTCTCCCCATCCGCGTCCTTCAGCGAAAGACTTAGCCTTAGCAAGAAGACGGCTGTCATCAGTAGAAACCGCAACGACGCGGAACTCTACTTCCTCAAGCCAATCAGGAAGAGCGTCATAGATAGCATCAAGCTCACGGATGCATGGCTTGCACGATGTAGACCAGAAAGACACGATCATAGGTGTGCCCTCTGCAAGAAGGGTCTTTGTGTTGACCGCCTCACCCTTAGAGTTTTCAACGGTTACTGATGGAACCTGCGCTGCTGCAACAGCAGAAATAAGGAGTGCAAGACTCAGAAGAAAATTTCTCATATTATTTGGTACTTATGTTTATTACTACACAATATGTCACAATAGTGTATATTACGGACAAAAGTACTCAATAATATTCTTTCCGCAAAAATTATTTGGACAAGATGCGATAAAGTGACAACGTTCTCACCGCTTCGGACACATCATGTACGCGCAGAATATCCACTCCGTTCTGCAGAGCGGCAAGATGAAGCACCTGAGTGGCGGGAAGAGAATCTTCTGGAGAAATACTCAGATACTTATAAATGAAGCTTTTACGAGACAATCCGACCAGAATGCGCGGAGAATTGCCATGACATGTACGAACAGCCTTCAGTTCACCAAGACGTCTGATCAGTTCGTAATTCTGTCCGACGGTCTTGGCAAAGCCGATGCCGGGGTCGAGAATCCAGTCCTTTATGCCGAAGGAGTCAGCTTTGGCAGAGAAATCATCAAAATAAGACTTGACTTCTGCAACAACGTCCTGATAATCAGTCATCTGCTGCATGGTCTGGGAGTTACCGCGCTTATGCATGGCGATATATGCCAACCCCAACTCCCCCACTGCCGGAAGCATATCGGGATCATCTTCTCCTGCAGAAATGTCGTTGACGATAAAATCCCCTATTAGATCATACGCATTGCGCACTACTGACGCCCAGTATGTATCTATTGACAGGCGAGCATGGGGGAAAGCCTCCTTTACCGCCTTCAGGACAGGTTCCAGACGGCGCCACTCTTCTTCGGCTCCTACAGGAACAGAACCCGGACGGGTCGAGCAAGCCCCAATATCGATCATATCAGCACCTTCCTCAAGCAGAAGAGACACACGCTTCAGGGCAGCCACAACATCCACGCAGCGGCTCTCTGCGAAATAAGAGTCGTCCGTCAGATTGACTATGCCCATTATGTCTATGTTCCTGTTCTTGTCCATATCGAGGGAACAAAAATAGTAAAAAGATTTCTCGACTTCGCTCGAAATGACAGTTTTTGTTTAACTTTGTATGATACCCTAAAATCATTTTTATGCTAGTAGTACTTGAAGGACTGGACGGCGCAGGCAAGTCGACCCAGGTAAAGAAACTCAGACAATATCTCGAAGAGGTCTTCGGAAGCCTCGAATACATACATTTTCCACGATATGACGCTCCGGTTTACGGAGAGCTTATAAGCCGTTTCCTCCGTGGAGACTTCGGCTCTAACGAGGCCGTGCATCCACAGCTGGTGGCGCTCCTCTTTGCAGAAGACCGCCACGGCGCCGCTCCGGAAATGAAACGCACGCTTCAGGCCGGAGGCACAGTGCTGCTTGACAGATATGTTTACTCCAACATCGCATACCAGTGCGCGAAACTTAAGTCAGCAGAGGAAGCCGACGACCTCAGGGAATGGATCTTCAACACAGAGTACGGTCAGTTCGACCTCCCCGTACCCGACCTCAACATCTTCCTTGACGTCCCTATCGGATTCGTGGAGTCCAAGCTCAAGAGCCAGCGCGGCGGAGCCGACAGAGAGTATCTGGAGGGCGCCCAGGATATCCACGAGGCAGACATACAGTTCCAGATCAAGGTCCGCGACATCTACAGGAAGCAGTGCGAGCGTGACCCGAAGTTCATCCGTATAGATTGCTCAGACGAAAACGGCCAGATGCTGCCTCCTGACGCGATTTTTGCAAAGATCAAGGCTGCAGTGGACGCTGCGATAAACAGATAAAGACATGAGATACCTTCTTCTGCGCCTTAAGCGCTTCTGCGGTTTCATCACCGGAATGGTGTTCTTCCTTTCAGGCATCGTCAAGCTCATGGACCCGGTAGGGGCAGGGCTTGTGATGAAGGAATACTATGACTTCCTGCACCTTGGTTTCCTTGCGTTCTCGTCAAAGATGATGGGAGTGGCATTCGCATTGGCCGAGACGCTGGTGGGAGTCGCCCTGATTACAGGAGTATGGCGCAAAACTACCGCCATGATTGCCCTTGTCATGCAGGGATTCTTCACCTTCCTGACGCTGCTCCTTGTGATCTTCAACCCACAGATGGACTGCGGCTGCTTCGGCGAAGCCATCCACCTTACCCACTGGCAGACATTCTTCAAGAACATAATCCTGCTGGCGCTTCTCCTTATATATTATATCCCAAGCAAGCATCTCGGCATAACGAAAAAGAAGAAATATATCTCGTTTGCGCTCGTGACAGTATCTGTCCTCGCATTCACGGGGTACTCGCTCAGATACATTCCGCTTATAGATTTTACGGCATATAAGCCGGGGACTGAACTTCAGGCAGGTGCAAGCGTGAATGCAGACGAGATTTATGAGTCGGTATTCACATACGAAAAGGACGGAGTCACTGAGGAATTCACTCTGGGACATCTGCCAGACTCGACATGGACATTCGTAAGCGTTGATACCAGACTCAAAGAAGGCCATGACGATGCGCTTGCAGAGCTATCCTTCTATAATCCGGAAACGGAAGAATACATGGACACTCTTGCCATCGAGGGTAAGGTCATGGTCGTTTCCGTATACGACACGAAAATGAGGCAAAGGAAATGGAAGAAGACTGAAAGCCTCATAGCCAGAGTCGAAGCGGCCGGTTTCAAGACTCTGCTATTGTGTGCCGAAACGGCTGACATTCCTGAGCAGCTTAAAGCGAAAGCATTCATTTCCGACTACAAGACACTCATCAGCATGAACCGCTCCAACGGAGGTATCACCTACTTCTATAATGGACAGCTTATAAGGAAATGGGCTGCCGCAAACACTCCTTCAGCAGAAGAGCTGAAACAGATTGCAGAATCAGACGCAACTGAAGTCTTCATAGACCATGAAAGCAAAGGAAGCCTCGTCTTCCAAGGCTTCCTTCTATATGTTTTTGCTGTAATGCTATTATTATAAACAGTTTGAATACAAGTAAAAAAAAGAGGCCCTCGAGCCTCTTTTTTTTACTTGTATTCAAACGGAGTCACGCCGTTGATAGGGCAGTCTATTGCGTTTACAACCTGATAGCCGCCAAATCCGTCTGACATGCTCACGAATACAACCATGTGAAGTTTGTCATTGTTGCGCTCTGGCCAAGCGATACCGCCGTTGATCTCACCCTTCTCTGTTCCATAAGCCCAGATATCCTCAAGGAGCCATGAAATCATTGTGTCTGCAGTCTCACCAGCCTTGATGTCAGCAACCGGAATTCCATAGAATGAATTCTTGTACTGAGCGTCGATATAGCGGATAACGTTATCGTGATTGTGCATCCAGTCCGCAGAAGCGTTTGTCTGCTTTGCATAGATACCGTCCTCGAGAAGGAACGCACCCACACGGTAAGACGAAGCGACCTTAGCCTTTACTGTCACCTTAGCTACCACCTTATCATCCTGAAGCGTTGCATTGACTGCAATACCTGGCGCTGTAGCCGCCTTGGCTGCATGAAGCTCCTTGATGATCGATTTCATCGCAGTACGGTCCGAAGGGAGCTTGTCAAGATCAAGCTTCACGGTAGGATAACCTGTGATCATGCTGAAGTCCTCGAAATCCTGATTGTGGATGTAGCATGGATCTGCGACACCTCCGACAAGACCTGAATGGCACTCAGTCATGATTACCAGCTCAGCAACTGATGCATCTGACTCCACCTCATGAAGAATGGTCTTCATTGCAGGGCATGCACTGCAACCTACAGTAGTGAACTCTGTAAGGAGTACTCTTGCCTTGAAGTCAGTACTTTCAGGCTTTGGATCAGCCGGAGTCTCAGGGATAGCAATGTCAATTGCCTTGATTGTGATCGTCTCCGAGTTGTAAGTACCATAGTTTGCCCAGATCTTATACTCACCGACTGTTGTAGTCGAGAACTTGAAATCCGAGATCTGCATCACATTGTTCTTGCCGTCAAAGAAGGTCACGCCTTCCTTGATCTCCTCACCGTCCAATGTAACAATGAGAGTAGCATAATCTCCGTCGAAAGTCTGGATGAGGTTCTTGTCTGCAACAAGCTTGAGAGTCTTCTTGCCGGTTGAGCCATCACCGTTATCCACCGTACCTCCGCAAGAGATAAGCATCACTGCTGCCATGAGCAGTGATGCATATTTGATAATTCCATTCATTAGTTAACACCGAGTTTTCTAAGGATCTTAGCTGAAGTCTCGTCAACCATATCCTTGGTTACTACATTTGCCTTCTCTACGAACTTGTGCTTAGGAAGTTCCTTGATCTCAAAGTCAGTCATTGACTTCATGATAGAAACTGAAGGCATATCCACAACTGGAGTTCCATCAACGCTCACTGCCTCTACGCATGTTGGAGCAGCATAAACTGCAGCAGCCGACTTAGCAGGCTCAGTCCATCCTCTTGTAAGAACGATGTCTGTGAGAACTGTTGCAAGAAGCTCGAGCTCGCCTGTCTGAGGCTGAACACCAAGAGCGTTCATGTAATATGAATAGTTCTGCTTGCTGTCTGAGAGAACGATAGGCTTGATGGTAATCGTGTTAAGGTCAGATGAAATCTCAACAGGGAATCCTGGGTATGCATCGTTTGCATCGTAGAATGCAGTGCCGTTACCTACACCAGCAACATAGAAAGGATATCCTGGCCAGTTGCTCATAGGAGGCATGAACATAGAGTGGAATGGAACGATTACGCTGCCATCCTCAAGTACCTGGAGATACCACTTTGGACCGAAGTCATAAAGAAGCTGAGCCACGCTCACCGAGCTATAGTCTGTAGCGACGAAGAGGTCGTATGGAGAGCGGTACTCGAGCCTGTTCACACCATTCTGCGCTGCAGTAGGGTCAAAGTCCATGAAGCCGTTGCAGAGGAGTCTGTTCTGGCCCTGGAGACGATACTCAGTGAAGTGGTCAGAGAGTTCCTTGAGTTCTTCGAACATACCGTCAACCTCTTCCTTAGACTTACCGGTACCATCAGCCTTCTTGTAAAGATCGTAGACGCTTGGATCAAGTGTTTCAGGAAGTTCAGGAGCTGAAGCAGAAATGTTGATCTTGGACTTGTGAGTTACGTTGTACTCCACAACAGACTCGTCCTCGAGTTTCTGCATTGCCTTAAGAGTAGCTGTCGCTGTCCAGTCACCCTCGAGCTGAGTGAAGAGATCCGAGTTCACTGCAGGGAGCTTGTCAGCCATCGGAGACTTGTAATCTGCCCAAGCAGCTGTATTTGTCTCATCGATGACGTTGAATGTGTACTCGTCGTTGCATCCGTAAACAGCCATACGCGTAACCTCACCGTCGAGGGTAGGGAACGAGAGTGTGAGACCGTCCTTAGAATTGATTGCAGCGATCTCCTCTGAAGTGAATGTCCATCCGAGGTTCTTGAGAAGTGACGGATAAGTATAGTCCGCATTGAACATCTTCTCGAACTCTGTAGCATAGTTACATACCCAGTATGCACCCATGATAGGCTGAACATTACCCTTAGAGTCTGCTGCTGTCTTGATATTGAATGCTGCAGTGTATGGGTCAGCAGACTCGACTGGAGTCACCTCGATCACAGGAGCCACCTTGGTCTTCTCCTTAGCCTTGAACTCCTTGTGTACGAATCTCTGGCTTGCACCATCAGAGTCGCCGAATACAGTCATCAGCACATGGTATGTATTTCCACCTGTAAGAGGCTCGCTGAAGTTGCGTGCTGCGTTGATTGCGATATCCTCGGTAACAGGATATACTCCCCACTCATAGAATGCGATATATGAAGTAAGGAACCACTGGTACCACTCCTCCTTACCACCGAGGTAAGTAGAAAGGATCTGGTTGTATGTCATATCGTCGAGTACCATATAGAAATATGAGTACGCGTCATCATCCATTGTGAAGTAGATCATTGCATCAGTCACTCCGATCTCGTCCTCTGGAATATCGATCTCTACAGTAGCATCGCATGGAACAGGCTCCTTAGTGAAGAACTCCTTGTACTGGAACGCTCCGTGCCATGTCTGGGTCTTTCTGTCATAGCAAGGGATTGACCATGAATCTCTTGTAGGCTGGGTATAACCTACAACCGCATTATACTCGTCTGGAGTACCATAGCGGCACTCACCTGCAAAGAAGATGGTAGGCTCACCTGGAACCATAGGGTCGTGGATGTCGATCATCTCACCTGTCTCAGCGTCATATACCGGCTCACCGTTCTCATCGAGAAGAACAACGTTCTCGTCATTCCAAACGAATGTAGAGTCTGTAAACATGTGGCCCTCATATGGGTTACCGTTAGACGCTACCGCCTGCATACCGACATCGCCTACGCTCTTCGAGCTTGACATGAGGTTGTACCATGCAAGAGGCATCGAACCTGTACGGATCACATTTCCTCTGTCCTTAGTTGCCTGAGGTACAGTGATGTGCACCTTGTAACCATCATAGTATGTCTCAACGATTGTAATCATCTCGTCGAACTCATACTTCTTGGTCTTGAAGTCAAGGACCACCTTTTCAGAGAAGTTTGCATCGTCAAGTTTAGCGACAGCGTAAAGATGGTACTCCTTGTCCTGCCAGATGCCCTCTGTAATCTTGAGTGTCTGGCCTGGAGTTACATTTACAACTGTTCCGGTAGCGAAGAGAACCGCAGGAGTCACAAGCTGAGCATCCTCAGTTACAATATACGCCATCTCCAAAGCCTTAGGCGCAGTTACGAATACCTCAACGTAGTCTGCACCTACATTTTTCACTGAAAGTGAAAAGTCGCCTGTTCCATCCTCCTGCTTCACACAGCCGGCAATGATACCGCAGAACGCAAGAAGCGAGATCAGAAGCGACACATTAAAAAACTTTTTCATCTATTTTATTTGGTTTTGATTGATAATTTTCAAACGCCTCAAAATATCGCGGCAAAGATAAACTTTTTTTGCAGATTTCCAATCAAACTCACTGCGAGTGATGGAATTATACTATTATTTACATCTTTTTGCTATCTTTGCAGCGCAAATTCTAAAAGAACGCAAATGGACAATCATTCACTTTTGGCAGTATCGCCTATCGACGGACGTTATTCACGTCAGACAGAACCACTTAGAGAGTATTTCAGCGAGTATGCACTGATCAAGTACCGCGTTCGCGTGGAGATCGAGTATTTCATCGCGCTTTGTCAGATTCCTCTTCCGCAGCTCGCGGATTTCGACTCATCGAAATTCGAGGCGCTCAGGGACATCTACAGAAACATGACTCCAGAGGACGCTGCCAAGGTGAAGGAGATCGAGAAGGTTACAAACCACGACGTGAAGGCAGTGGAGTACTTCATCAAGGACCGCTTCAAGGAGATGGACATCATGAAATGGGGCGAGTTCGTGCACTTCGGCCTCACATCACAGGACATCAACAACACATCTGTTCCGCTTTCGTTCAAGGAAGCTATCGACGAGAGTTTCATGCCGCTTCTCAAGGAGGTCCTCGGACTTATCAAGGGCATGGCGGCAGATTGGGCAGAGATTCCTATGCTTGCAAAGACTCACGGCCAGCCGGCTTCCCCTACACGCGTAGGCAAGGAGTTCAACGTATTCGTTGTACGTCTTGAGGAGCAGATCCGTCAGTTCGAGCAGCTCACTTACCCTGCAAAGTTCGGTGGCGCTACAGGTAACATGAACGCACACAAGGTCGCTTATCCTGCAGTTGACTGGATCCAGTTCGGAAATGATTTCGTCGCTTCTCTCGGTCTTAAGAGGTCATTCCCTACAACTCAGATCGAACACTACGACAACCTCGCATCGCTTTTCGACTGCCTGCGCCGCATCAACACTATCCTGATCGATTTCGCACGCGACATCTGGACATATATATCTATGGAGTATTTCCGCCAGAAGGTGAAGGCGGGAGAGGTAGGATCATCTGCAATGCCGCACAAGGTCAACCCTATTGACTTTGAAAACGCAGAAGGTAACTTCGGAGTGGCAAACGCACTTTATACTCACCTTTCGATGAAGCTTCCTATTTCACGCCTGCAGCGTGACCTGACAGACTCGACGGTTCTCCGCAATATCGGAATGCCGCTTGCACACTCGATGATTTCATTGAATTCATTGAAGAAGGGTCTTGGCAAGCTCATCCTCAACGAAGATGCTCTCCGCGCCGACCTTGAAAGGAACTGGGCTGTGGTTGCAGAGGCGATCCAGACAATCCTCCGCAGAGAAAATTACCCGAACCCTTACGAGACGCTCAAGGCGCTGACTCGTACAGGCGCGGGTATCAATCATGAGGTGATCGCCGAGTTCATCGAGACTCTTGAGGTTTCAGAATCCGTCAAGGAGGAGCTCAGGGTCATCACTCCTTGGACATACACAGGATTTTAATCCATCTCAACCCCCTGTCACTTCGTGACATCCCCCTTTTAGGGGGAATTTCGGCCCTGCCCGGGCCGGTCTGCGAAAACCAGAGGTTTTCTTGACTTAAAAGATAGAAACAACCGGGTTGTTTCTATCTTTTTTCTATAACATACACATCTTCACCTTCTTCAGAGAAGCGATATTGCTCCCTGGCGAATTTTTCTAATGTATCCAGGTCGGTGACGCGCTGGTCAATGCTGCCGTCCATCTCTTCGATCTGACGCTTGTACTCCTCGATCTGCGCCTCCTGGCGTCTGAGTTCCTTCTTGGCATCGATCCAATGGAAGATGGTGTTTCCACGACCGAACATCCACGAAAACACAAAAACAACGAGCACGACTGTCACAAACCAAGCGAATTTACGGCGTTCGCCTGTGTATAGACTCTTTATCTTATCCCAAATTTCCATAGCTTTTTCGTTATAGCTTGACAAATTTAATTAAATTTGAAAGATTTTTGAGGTCTGACCTCAAAAATCTTTCAAATAGAAAA
Source organism: Bacteroidales bacterium (assembly GCA_017631875.1). The sequence goes on from JAGBSL010000015.1 coordinate 37,388, forward strand.
CAAATTTTAACCAACAATAATCATGAAACCAACACTTCTGGTGCTTGCTGCCGGCATGGGCAGCCGCTACGGCGGACTTAAGCAGATGGACGGCCTCGGCCCTAACGGAGAAACCATCATCGACTACTCGATCTACGACGCAGTTGAAGCCGGATTCGGCAAAGTCGTATACATCGTAAGAGAGTATTTCAAAGAAGACATGATCAAACGTGTTCAAGAAAGATATAGCAACGTCACCTGTCCGGACGGTGAGACCCTCAAGTTCGAGTTCGTAACTCAGGAGCTTAACAAGATTCCAGAGGGATTCACCCTCAATCCTGAGCGCGAGAAGCCATGGGGTACAGCACACGCAGTCCTTATGGCAGCAGAAGTGATCAACGAACCTTTCGCTGTGATCAACGGTGACGACTACTACGGAAAGCACTCATTCAAGGTGCTCGCTGACTGGCTCAAGGCTCACGAGGGCAAGACAGGAGAATACTGCCTCGTAGGCTTCGAACTCCAGAACACACTTTCGGAGTCAGGTGCCGTATCAAGAGGTATCTGCACTACCGGAGCTGACGGTTACCTTACAACCGTAGTAGAACACCACAAGATCGCCCGCGCAGAGGATGGCAAGGTATACGGTGAGAACAGCATCACAGGAGAGACTGTAGAGGTAGACGGACTTGCAAACTGCTCTATGAACATGTGGGGATTCACTCCTGACTACTTCGCAAAGAGCGCCGAGATATTCAAGACCTTCCTCGCAAAGAGCGGTAACGAGCTCAAGTCAGAGTTCTACATCCCATACGCTATCGACAGCATGATCAAGGACGGCACAGGCAAGACTGAAGTCCTCAACACAACATCACGCTGGTTCGGAGTGACATTCAAGGAAGACAGACCTGGCGTCGTAGCCAAGTTCCAGGAGTTCGCTGACCAGGGAATCTACCCTACTCCTTTATATAAATAATATGGGATTTTTCAAAAGACATTCGAGAAGAGGTTCATACGACCTCTTCTCGACTTATAATTACTTCGTCCCGGATATTTCCGAGCTGATCTGGATAGTCGTGCTCTTCCTCGTCGGAATGTTCCTGGGAGGCATCATAACAGCAGCACTTACCTTCCTGATCTCTCCGGAATTCGCCACAACATACGGTATGGTGATCATGTATCCTGTCCAGTTCATCCCTGCAATGCTCTACGCTTCTGCAAAGAGCCGCAGAAACGAAGGATTCGAGAAAGGATACGCACTGGACAGCCAGAACTTCGGAGGAAGAAAGGGATCGAGCATGGCATTGATAGTCAGCGCTATGGCAGTCGCCGGAGCTTTCGTAATCGAGCCGATAAGCATGCTGCTTCCGGAAATGTCGGAGATAATGAAGGCAGCCATGAAGATGCTGCTGGACGGTCCTGTGTGGATTGTGCTGATCTCCGTTTCAATCTTCGCTCCATTCTTTGAAGAGTGGCTATGCAGGGGTATCATCCTCCGCGGCCTGCTCAAGAAGGTGAAGCCGGCATGGGCAATCGTGATCTCTGCCGCAATCTTCGGACTTATCCACGGGAACCTCTGGCAGGCAATCCCTGCATTCATCATCGGAGTCATCCTCGGATATGTATACTACAAGACAGGGTCATTGAAGCTCACAATGCTGATGCACTGCGTCAACAATACCCTGTCCGTAATCGTCAGCAGAATCCCAGTCTTCGAGGACGTGGAATTCTTTGCGGAAGTCATGAGCCCTTGGGCTTATGTGCTTGTGATTCTTGCTTTTGCCGCAGTATTGGCAAGCGGCCTTGTAATCATGAGGTCAATCCCTCTGAAAGAGGACAACCTCGGAGGATGCGACGCTATAGATTCAAGCTTCTAAGCATGTCCTCAGCCTGTTTGAGGCTGTCCAGCTTACCGACATCAAGCATTTTAAGATCATTCGATAAAGCTCCGTATATCGGAGCTTTTTTCATTGCCCAGAGATAGAAATCCACAATCGGGAATCTGACTCCTGCCTGCGGATCCGCTTCAAGCCCTTTCTCTTCCACATACATATCCATCAGTCCGAAAACCGTGTCCGACATGACGTGGATACCTGAAAACGGGAAGGCGAGACACTGATCTTCCGTGAGCGTGTCTTCCGAGAGTATCACCTCGCCTGTGACATTGTTCTTCCAACCGACCAGCAGCATGGTCTCCGGATCGAAAAGGAAGCTGCGGGATGACTTGCGGTCGCTCACCATAAGCGTAGCCACCGCCTCCGGACGCACCTGGTCGGAAAGCCATTTAAGATCGGCATTGGAAAACACATCAACGTTATGTATCAGGAAATGGCCGCAGCCTTCAAGATATCTGCGCGCATGAAGCACGGCTCCGCCAGTTTCGAGGAGCATGGCCCTCTCATCACTGACATGCATCGGCATTATTTCCTGCTCCGAAACCCAACCCTCGATCTGATCGGCGAAATGGTGCACATTGACCACAGCCTCCTCCACCCCGAAGCTCTTCAGCCTCGCAGTCACATGTTCGATAAGCGGTTTGCCGCACACCGGCACCATCGCCTTCGGCATCGTATCAGTTATCGGTTTCAGACGGGTTCCCAGACCCGCTGCGAATATAAGAGCTTTCATATTTTCGGACCTTATATGTTCTATTTATCGTTGATATTCTATCACTTTATGGAAGGGTGGTGGAGGCGTTTCGTCTAAGTACCTGACCACCAGCAACTTGATTCAGTATCCTGCCTTCCTTGACATGCAGGACATATCAGTAACACACTGAGTATCAGTTACATCTGTGAAACGATTCCCTGTTCACGATGGATGAGGCGGACGCGGATGCCCGGGTATTTCTGGGCAAGGTGGTGTGCCATGTGCTCTGCACAATAGACGGAACGATGCTGACCACCTGTACAGCCGAAGCTGACCATCAGGCTGGTGAATCCGCGGCGGGAATATGTCTCCACATGAGGATCAACAACTCCGTATGCATGCTCCATGAAGCCGAACACTTCCCCATCGTCCTCCAAGAACTTTATAACAAGTTCGTCACGTCCGGTCAGTTTCTTATATGGTTCATATCGTCCCGGGTTGTGGATCGACCTGCAGTCAAACACATATCCACCACCGTTTCCGGAAGGATCAGACGGAACACCCTTCTTAAATGAGAAGCTATATACCTTGACTTCAAGAACGCCATCTTCATAAGAGCTCTCCTCAAACCGAGGCAGAGCGACAAGACGTTCCAAGGCCTGCATGAGATACGGATATCTGTCTGACGGATCAGCCAGCAATGCCTTTAGCTCTGTGATCGCAGCAGGTATGCTGGTCACGAAGTTGGCCTTATGCTCGACCCAGCCGCGGAATCCGTAGGCGCCGAGCACCTGAAGAAGACGGAACAGAACAAAAAGGCGCAGAGTACGCCTGAACTCCAGCTCGCCCATGGATGAATATTGAGAATATGCATCCAGATATGCCTTAAGCATCATCTCCTTCTGATCTTCAGTGAACTTTGCCCTCGCCTGCCATGCAAACGAAGCGACATCATAGAATACGGGACCGCGCCTTCCACCTTGGAAATCAACGAAATAAGGTTCACCCTCCCTGATCATGACATTCCTTGCATTGAAGTCGCGATACAGGAAAGTGTCCGTATCGCTGACAAGAAGATCGTCAGCAAGCTTCTCGAAATCATCCTGCAGAGCGACCTCATCAAATTCCAGCCCCGACGGTTTCAAGAAACAGTATTTGAAATAGTTAAGGTCGAACATGACCATGCGTCTGTCAAATGACGGCTGCGGATAGCACACTGAAAAATCAAGTCCTTCCGCACCCTCGAACTGGATCTTCGGAAGCATGGACATAGTCTTGCACAGCAATACCTCTACCTCTTCCAATCCCTCACCTGTCTTGCGTGCCTTGGTCAGCATATCGAAGAGCACCGCATCGCCAAGATCCTCCTGGATATAGGCCATCCTGTCCTCTGAAACCGCATAGACCTCAGGCACATTGATGCCCTTGGCACGAAAATGCCCGGCTATGGTCAGGAAGGCTTCATTTTCACGTGCATCTGTACCGACTACGCCGATGCATGAATGCCCACCGCCGCTGAGACGGAAGTATTTACGGTTGCTGGCCGAGCCGGTCAGAGGGACAATGGACTCTGGGGTGATGGAGTAATGTCCGGAGTAAAGATTGGTCAATTCGTTCATATCATACAGATTGCCACGTCGCTACGTTCCTCGCAATGACGTAAGGGAGATGTTCCTCGAAATGACGTAGCGTAATTTATTCGCGAAATTACGAAATTGTCAGAGAAAAAAGATTAAATTTGTTGGATTTAAATTCAATCAGACATGCTTAACATCGCATATTGCTCGGACAAGTACCAGTACACGATGGGAAAGTCGTTTTATGACAGCGGCATGAAGGACAAGCACGCTGTATTCAACCTGTTCTACAGAAAGGCCCCTGAAAACAACAACTGGGCTGTAGTCAGCGGCATCGACGAAGTGCTGGAAATGGTCAGCAACCTCGGAAACATGGATCCGGAGTTCTTCGAGAAGTTCCTCCCGGGCGAGGAATACAAGGACTACAGAGGCTATCTTTCCTCTATGAAGTTCACCGGAAACATCTATGCGATGCGAGAGGGAGAGATCGTCTTCCCTAACCAGCCTATCATCATCGTGGAGGGTCCCCTCATCGAGGCACAAGTACTTGAGACTCCTATGCTCTGCATCATGAACCACCAGATGGCAGTGGCAACGAAGGCTTCGAGAGTATGTCGCGCAACGAACCGCCCTGTAAGCGAGTTCGGCTCACGCAGGGCGCATGGGCCATGGGCTGCAATGTACGGTGCAAAGGCCGCCATCATAGCAGGCTGCGCATCCACATCCAACATCCTGACAGGCACGACTACCGGATACGGTTCTACCGGAACGATGGCCCACAGCTACGTAACATCATTCGGCTGCAGCGTAGCCGGCGAATACAATGCATTCGATACATATATCAAGACACATCAGGGAGAGCCTCTCATTCTTCTTATTGACACATACGACACCTTGAGATGCGGTATCCTCAATGCGATCAAAGCATTCAAGGACAATGGAATAGATGACTCATACCAGGGCGGATACGGCGTAAGACTCGACAGCGGCGACCTTGCTTATCTGTCTGCAGAATGCCGTGGCATCCTTGACGAAAACGGCCTGAAAGGATGTAAGATATTCGCGACTAATTCCCTTGACGAATACCTGATCACAGACCTGGAGCGCCAGGGAGCATGCATAGACTGCTACGGAGTAGGTGATGCAATCGCGACCAGCAAGGCAAACCCATGCTTCGGAAATGTCTACAAGCTTGTGGAGATTGACGGACAGGCGGTACTGAAGCGTTCAGAAGACAAGATCAAGCTGATCAACCCGGGATTCCAAATCACTTACAGGATCATGGTGAACGACCCTTCAAAGGGCGAAATTTTCAAGGTAGACGTGACGTGTCTGCGTGGAGACGAGCTCAGCCGCAAGATCGAGAACGGAGAAGAGTTCACCGTATGCGACGAGTTCGACCGCTACAAGTCAAAGACCTTTGCAGCAGGAGAATACCAGGCCTTCACACTCCAGAAGAAGGTCATAGAGAACGGAGTCAACATCGCTCCGACATACACCCTTGCAGAAAAGAAGGCTTTCTGCCACGACGCCCTCATGCACTTCAGCCCGAGCGAGCGCCGTCTGATCAACCCGCACTACTACAAGGTGGATATCTCGGACGACCTCTACAACCTTAAGATGGGTATCATCAACAGACTCGTACAGGAAATCAAAAATTTCTCGACAAGCCCGAAAATATAAAATCATGAGAAACAGCGCACTCGTAGTCGTGGACATGCTCTACGATTTCATAGACGGCAGCCTTGCATGTCAGAATGCAGATCAGGCTGTCAAAGAAACCCTGAAATTCATTGACGCCCAGACCAAGGGCCAGGGAGGAGAGGACCACGAGATTCTCGATACCTTCCCTATCCTGTTCGTCCGTGATCATCATCCTGCAGACCACTCTTCCTTCAAGGAGCAGGGAGGCATCTGGCCGTCACATTGCGTAGCCGGTACCCGCGGAGGAGAGATCCACGAAGAGCTTCAGCCTTATACATGCGAAGAGCTGACCTTTGACAAGGGCTGCAACAAGGAGAAAGAGCAATACTCCGGATTCGAGGGCGAGAATGAAGCCGGACAGTCTCTTGGAGAAATCCTCGAGCTACTCGAAACAGAAGAAGTCTATGTCTGCGGAATTGCTACGGAATACTGCGTGAGGAATACCTGCGAAGACCTACTCAAGGCTGGATTCAAAGTGCATCTGCTCAAAGACTGCCTCGCATACGTCGACCATGCAGGTCATCTGAAAGCCCTTGAAGAAATGCGCGCAGAAGGCATACGTATTGAATAATAAATAATTATTCGTACCTTTGCCCTCTTGTTATGAGGAAAATTGTTAGCAGAATATGGGTTCCTGCCCTGCTCGTAATGGTTGCGGCGCTGCAATCCTTCGGCATTGACGCAGGTAGAGCCGTCGGTCTTAGAAGACTGGCGGATTCTCTCGTACATACCCGTCAGGCAGACTCTTCATTCCTTACCGAACAGACCTCAGACAGCACTGCACCGGCTCTCGCCGACACTCTTGCTGCAGATTCACTCGTAGCAGACTCGCTTCTGACAGATTCACTTTACAACGATACAACAGCAGTAGATTCGGTCAAGGTAGACACACTGATCCTCTCTGCAAGAGATACCATCAAGGTACCTGATTCTCTCAAAGAGACAGACCCTTTCTTCTATAAATACTACATAGCGGTAAAAGACTCGACGACAAGAAGAGAGGTGCGGGACTCCCTCATCATGGCTGGAGATACTCTTGAGCTCATGAAGCTGGACTCCTTATATATTAAGGACTCGACAGAAGTGGCTCAGGCAAAACATGCTGCATGGTACGCATCGCTTTCGAGAAAGGAACGCAAGCGTTATGATGCAGAGCTGGCACTTCCAGGCCTCATAGCAGAGGCGAACCGTAAGATGGCCCGCAAGGACAGCATCAAGAACCGCAAGGACAGCATCTTGCAGGCGACACCTCGAATCCTTGAGACCTTCGCCTTCCCGGACTCACTGCACTACAAGAGGATCGTCACATGGACCCACGACAGGGATTTCCATGAAATCGTTGGCCTAAGAGACCAGTCTACCGACTCGTCATTCAACTACAACTTCCACGACTACAACTTCTACAGGGACGACCTCAACGCATCATGGCTCGGAGTCATCGGCTCCCCTGTCCAGCTGTATGACTACTTCAAGAGACCGGACACAAATAACGAGATCTACTACGCACCGTACCAGATCTACTCGTTCACACCTGAGACTCTCCCGCAGTTCAATACCAAGACCCCATACACGGAGCTCTGCTACTGGGGCACTCTCTTCGCTAACACAGAAAAGGAAGAATCCAACATCAAGCTTCTGACAACCCAGAACATCACCCCTGAGCTGAACCTTACGTTCATGTACACACGCAACGGCAGCAAGGGTATGCTCAGAAACGAGGATACAGACAACAGGACAGCCGTTATCGGAGCAAACTATACCGGCGAACGATACCTGATGCACACTGGATTCATATACAATAGGGTCCTCAGGGGAGAAAATGGAGGAGTAGTCGACGAGTCATGGATCCGCGACACTCTTGTGGATGCACGAGAAATAGAGGTCTACCTTAATAACGCAAGGACAAGCCTCAAGAAAAACACAGTCTTCCTGGACCAGACATACAGAATACCGTTCACTTTCCTTGACAGTGACGTACGTGCCAGAAAAAGGGAAGAAAGAGCACACCAGGCCCGCAGAGACAGCATCATGTCCACAGGAGATTCTCTCGCCATCGCTGCATTCATGGAGGAAGATCGCCAGAGACAGGAAAGGTTGGCGCAGATTGACGCCGCTGCAGACTCTATCAATACCGACATCACGACAGCATTCATAGGCCACAGCAGCGAGTACACGGTAGTCCGAAAGTCGTACGATGACAACATTACCTCATCTGACGTCAACGCAAGAAACTTCTTTAACAACAGGTTCTACCTGAATCCGACTACCAGCCACGACTCACTCAGAGTAATGCGTCTGGAGAACAAGGTCTTCATAAGACTCCAGCCGTGGAAGAGCGACGGAATCATATCCAAGCTTGATGTAGGTTTAGGAGACAAACTCCTGAACTACTTTGCATTCGAGCCAGACTCATACATCTCGGGAGGTTCTAACAAGGTATTCAACTCTGTATATCTGTACGCAGGAGCGCAGGGACAGTACGACAAGTACCTCCAGTGGAACGCAAAAGGACTGTATACTTTCCTCGGCCACGAGATAAACGACTTCGGAATCGAAGCTAACGTGTCGTTCAGCGCATATCCTTTCAGAAGACACAGAACGAGTCCTCTGACCCTCAATGCGCACTTCGAGACCACACTCAAGGAGCCAGACTACTATCAGCAGCACATGCTGACCAACCACTACAGGTGGGATAACGACTTCAACAAGATATCGACTACAAAACTGGAAGCATCGGTTTCAGTTCCAAGATGGAAGCTCTACGGATCATTCAACTATGGTCTCCTGAGCAACAACATCTACTACAACACAGAAGGCATTGCCAGTCAGAACACTTCGGCGATGAGCGTGATTTCCGCTAATCTCCACAAGGACTTCCAGTTGTGGAAGTTCCACCTCGAGAACAGAGCGACCCTCCAGTTCTCATCAAACCAGGAGGTGATGCCTCTTCCGCTGCTCGCACTGAACTTGAGATGGTACTTCCAGTTCGATGTAGTGAAGAACGTAATGAAGATGCAGATCGGAGCGAACGGTCTGTTTACGACAAAGTGGTACGCACCGGCATTCAATCCTGTTGTCGGAGTGTTCCACAACCAGACAGAAAGAGAATACGGCAACTGTCCGTACATTGACGCATTCGTCAACATACAGTGGAAGAGGGTGAGCCTCTTCGTAAAGGCAATCAACGTCAACATGGGATGGCCATGCAAACAGACCGACTACTTCACTGCAGCGGGTTACATAGCACCTCAAAGAGCGATAAAGTTCGGTATCAAATGGCCTTTCTGGGTATTGGACAAGCCAAACAAGAGTAATGGAACAGGCGTATCCGGAGGTGGAGCCGCGGGAGGCGGCAGGAGTTCCGGAGGCATGAGCAGTGGCGGAATGCGTGGCGCCCAAACAAGAAGATAATGATATTCACAGAAAAAAGGATCAGAAGAGCCAGAAACCTTTTCATCACCATGCTGATCATCTGCATGACCCCGCTTTGCGAAAGCGTAAGGCCTCTTAGCGGTGCAGACAGCAAGAGCGACTGGTTTACAGGAAAGGAACTGGTATGCGCAATCGACCTCGGTGACGACATGCGAGGCGCACATGGCTTGGAGACAGGCTTCAGCTACGAACTGATAAAGCAGTTCGCAAAGGACAACAGCTGCACGGTAAAGATCATTGCAGCAGGAAGCAAGGATGCATCCACCTACATGGACTCGCTCCATAACGGAAGCATTGACATACTCATCACCCACATCGAAGATGCACATGCGGGCGACAGCCTGAATGTTTCACATGCAATCAACGATTGCTCGGCATGGGTTACAGCAGGTTCGGACCTCAACAACGTAAGGGCAATTAACAGATGGATCTGCTACTTCACTTCGACTCCGGAGTACGGCCAGATGGAAGACAGGTTCTTCCTGCACCGCACCGTAAATCCTGAAAAAAGAGCTGCCAAAGGTATCCAGACAAGGACAATAAGTCCTTACGACGAGCTTATTAAGAAATATGCCAGGAATCTCGGATGGGACTGGAGGATGCTCGCAGCCGTTGTGTATCAGGAATCTAAATACTCAATCAACTCCCAGTCTCATCGTGGGGCAAAGGGCCTTATGCAGGTCATGCCTGCGACCGGCCGCAAGTACGGTATCGAGGACCTCACAGACCCAGAGAGCAACCTCATCGCCGGTACCTCACACCTGAAAAGACTTCAGAACATGTTCGTCGGCAAAGGATTCTCACAGGAAGAGATCGTCAGATTCACACTCGCAGCATACAACGCAGGAGAAGGCAGAATCATGGACTGCCGCAACCTTGCTGCCGCACAGGGACTTGACAACCGGGTATGGGAAAACATCGTCAAGATAATCCCTATGATGAGAGAGGATACTATCCTTGAAGAAGAAGCTGTCAAACTTGGAAAATTCCAGGGTCACGAGACGATTGCATATATTGAGAACATCGAATCTCTATACAATGCAATCTGTACGATCTGCCCGATCTCGTAATGGATTTATCTGACCCTCACAGTCTGCGCCGGGTCGACCTTCGAAATAAAAAGCGACGGTATCAACAACAGGAGCATTATCATTGCCATAGCCGCCAAGTCTGCTACGACAATCAGCCCTAAATCCAGATAAACAGGAACATATGACACAAAATAATTCTCGGGATTCAGCCTGAGAAGGTGTGTCGTGCCCTGTATTATACAGAACAGGATTGCTATGGCATTTCCGACAGCCATTCCCTTGAGTACGAGCACTGCAGAACATGAAAGGAATACCTTGGATATGGACATGTCGGTCATACCCAATGACTTTAGAAGACCAATCGTCGAGATGTTCTCGAAAAGCATGATGAGAAGACCGGAGATCATATTGAATCCGGCTACTATGGTCATCAGCAGAAGTATGAAGAACACATTGAAGTCAATAAGGGAGAGCCAGCCAAAGAGCTGAGGGTACTTGGAAATAGCAGAAGTCGCGATCAAGGTATCGTCGTCCTCCTGCTCATAGGCATTCATGATGAAACCTATCTGAGATGCAGACTCCTTCATTTCCTTTTCCGTCTTATAACCAGGTTTGAGCACAACCTCCAGCAAAGATGCCTGGTCTGCTGTCCAGCCATTGAGACGGCGGATATCTTCTATGTCGGCATATACAAGGAACTTTCCATCCGGATCGACGCCAGACTCATATATTTCAGCGACATTGAACTGACGCACCTGCATCTTTTCTCCGACAAAATAAGTCAGCATACGGTCACCGACGGAAATCCCTGCCTTCTTGGCGAATGATTCCGGAATCGCCACAGCCAATGCAAGGGAATCGGATATTCTTCCTGGCCTGCCCTTCACCACGACACCATAAATATCCTCTCCTTCCTTGACTATTCCCGCCCTATATACAGCAGGTATAACTGCTTCCGTGCATGGAAGATCTTCTATCACGGAAATGTATGATGGGGAAGCAGCGATCGGACTTCCCTCCTCCATATAATTCATATCCGGACGGGTAAGCTGTACATCTCCGGCGACCGAAGATATGCCTTCTCTGATCTCATGACGGAAACCGGAAGATACTGACACCGCAATGATCATAATAAGGAAGCTGACCGCGACACATGTCATCACGATCTTCCCCTTGAAACGGAGTCTTCTTCCTATGAAAAGAGATGCATCCACTATTTGCCAAGCATATCAAGTCTGGCCTGAGCCTGAATCCTGTCGGACTCTGTCCCGTGCTCCACAAGCATCTGAAGGTATTTCTTCTCCATCTTCACATTGCCCAGCCTTCTTGACGCCAGAGCGCTGTTCCTTATGGAGATATAATCATCCGGATGCTTCTTGAGCACCTTATTATAATATTTGAGTGCGGTCTTGAAATCTTTCTTGACCAACATATGATATGAGCCCAGATTGCTCATGAATCCCGGATTGTCTGGATAATGTCCAAGCATCACCTCAGATAATTTTCTGAAGGCCTCATATGAACCTGAGGTTCCCAATGTATAAAAACTCACACAATACTCCTGCATAGCCGAGGCAAAGAAATCATCATCTGCCGGCTGTCCGTCATACGTCCATTTCTCCTTACCTGCATTGAAGTCATTTACCAGAGAAAGAAGGTTAGCCAGAGCCATATCCGGACTTTCCCTTTCATATGAAATATAGGCATTAGCCTTCATGAAACGAAAGTCAAGACGTTCCGGATACATCGCTATCGCCCTATCTACGGAAGCTACAGCCTCTCTGAAGCACTCGTCATCATATTTGAGTACTTCGAAATAGTACACGTCAGCTCCAGTGCTGTCCTTCAATGCCAGCATGGCATCCATTCCCAGATATTTCTTCTGTGACCTTGCCACGACTTCCGTACCCTGTCCCTTGGTCAGCCAGAAATTGAACTTTGCGGTAAGCATCTTGTCATTATCTGGCTGGGCCTCGGCCCAGTTCTCAAGAAGGGTTCCCACACCGACTCCTGACGGGCCGACCCTCTCGACAAGGAGGTTATATTTTCGTTCAAAGTCCTGTGCTGGTGCCACAGAAGGCAGAAGAAGGACTAGTGCAGCGGCAAGGGCCGCAAACTTTATTTTCATAATTTATTATTTATATATTTCGTCCCTACCCGGGACGGGCTTGATATCCATTCTGATTCGGCGGCTCTGGGGGTGGAGGCTGTTGCAGCGGTTGCCGAGGTTTTTAACAAAGCCCAAAGGAAGTCCCTGGTATCTTATGAGCAGATAGCCGAGCGGAGCCTCTGGGAATGTCACGTTGTCCCTATGCAGAAATGCCAGCGCCTTATCCCTGTCCACCTCAGCCGACGGATATGCATCCGGCGAGAGCATGATGGACAATGCCAGGTCTGCATCCGGAACAAAGTTCTTACCCTTGACGGTTCCGAGAGCACATCCAGCCGCAAGCACATGGAGAGCCTGCTCCAACATAGTCACATCTGCCGATATGTTCTCCGGAACGGCTATCACAGTCTCCCCTTTCTGCCTGAGCACGACCTTCCTGGTAACAAGTCCGTCCAGCCCCTTAGGCAGCGGCTGCTCCTTAGTGTTCCTTGGCGTCTTGGCAGATCTGGACCTGATCTCACGGAATTCGACATCCGATGTCTTGCGAAGTGCCGAGCAATACTGTCCTTCGCCGTCCACATGCCCCGGAACAAGGTTATAGCCCACTTCGGTCCTGATCACACCCGGCATGCCTCCGAGCACATCTTCTGCAAAGATGCACTCAGCACCAAGTTCCTGTGCGGCCCAAAGGACATTAAGGTCATTTTCATATCTGTTGAATGTGCAGGTCGAATATATGAAGATGCCGCCAGGCGCAAGCGACGGCCAGACATCGGCAAGTATCCTTCTCTGGCGTGCCTGACAAAGTGCAACATTATCCTCAGACCATTGGCGCACTGCTTCCTCGTCCTTACGGAACATACCCTCGCCAGAGCAAGGAACGTCAGCCAATATGATATCGAAATATCCCGGCAGCGACGGAAACGCGTTAGGGTCATCAGATGTCACGACGACATTAGGATCACCCCACAATGCGACATTGGCTGCCAGAACTCCGGCTCTGGCCTTCATGACCTCATTCGACACGAGGATGAATCCGTCCCCCAATGCCTCCCGAAGCGACGCTGCCAAGTCAGTAGTCTTTCCTCCCGGAGCAGCACAAAGATCCAGAACCCTCAAAGGTCTTCCCTCCGGCTTCCTTACCTGCGCGAGAAGTTTCCTGAACGCATAACCGACAAACATCGAAGAGGAGTCCTGTACATAATAGGCTCCTGCATGAAACAGCGGATCAAGGGTGAACACCGGTCTCTGCTGCAACTTCCTTCCGTGCTCCGCCCACAGCACCGGTTCCCCCTCCACTCCTGACGACGGCTTGAAGGGATTAAGACGCACCGAAACGGATGCGGGTGCATCAAATGCAGAAAAAGCGACAAGCGCGTTTTCGCGCCCTATCGCCTCTTCCATGTATTTCCTGAATGTATCTCCTATGATCATTTACTGAACATTGACGGGTCAAAACCCTCAGGCATCCTGCCTTCCGACATATCGACCAGTGAATCCACGACCTTATCCAGAGCATCCTTTATCTTGCCACCGAGGATCGCCTTCATCATGAAGTTAAGGTCCGCATCCACTACGATCTGGAACTCGGTCTTATAAGGGTCGGACGCAGGATTGAAATGCAAGGTAAGGTTGAACTTGAAGGGAGCGCCATCATCCGCATAGCAGATTTTCGAATATGGAACCCTCTCGGTCACCTTCACTCCAATGCTGAAGCCTTGAACCTGGGCATGAATCCAGTCATAATCAGCCTCCACCCCTTCCTTTTTGTCCTCAGGAAGCATGGCAACGAAGTTGCGCATGTCGGTAAAAAGCATGAACAGCTCGTACGGAGCCTTGGACACAACGCCCTTTTTACTGCTTATTTCCACCATGTCCTACTCGTTCTTTCCCCAGGTAGAAGGAGATATTCTCCACTCCTTGAGCACTTCCTTCTCGCTTTCCTTGACATATCCGATCTCGGTAGCCACCTCAATCAGAGTGTCATAATTTGAAAGAGTTGTAAGCTCAACATTTGAGTCCTCGAATGCCTTGCGTGCCTGGTTGAAGTTGTATGAGAAGATCGCCACCATTCCGAGAACGTCAGCTCCTGCATTCACGAGCGCGTTCTTGGCAGCGAGGCTGCTCATTCCCGTAGAGATAAGATCCTCTACGATTACCACCTTTGCTCCTTCCTCGAGCAGACCCTCGATCTGCGAGCCTGTTCCATGATCCTTTGGTTTAGGTCTTACATAGCAGAACGGCTTGCCGAGGATGTGGGCCACGAGATAACCGTGTGCAATGGCGCCTGTTGCGACACCTGCAATCACCTCTACTTCAGGATAGTTCTTCCTGATGATATCGGCCATCCACTTGCAGATACTCTCGCGGATTTCAGGATATGAGAGCACCTTTCTGTTATCACAATATATCGGAGACTTCCATCCTGATGCCCATGTAAACGGGTTCTCCGGTCTCAACATAACAGCCTTGATGTCCAGAAGGGACTTGGCTACTGCTTTCTCGATTGCTTCCATAGTATTATTTTATTTTCAAAGTTCTTCTACTTATATTTGCGGGCGCATTCGGCAAAGTTAATAAATTTATTATAATTAGTATAATTATATCGCGATGCACAAGATATACATCGAAAAAAGATGCATCATAATATGTCCCCCTGACGAGCTGTCCTTGTCAGATCCGAACGCCATACTATACAATATCGGTACCAGTGTGGACATCCCTGCCCTGGTAGGCCTGTTCGAAGCGTCTGAAACTCTCGCAAAAGTATTCATACCGACCGACGACATCGAAGGCACCTACAGAAGGATATGCGCGGAATTCGTGGAGGTGAACGCCGGCGGCGGACTTGTGTCCAACAGGAGAGGAGACTACCTGCTCATCAACAGGAACGGCCTGTGGGATCTTCCCAAGGGACATCAGGACCCTGGTGAAGATATCAGCGTGACGGCTTTGCGCGAAGTGCAGGAGGAGACCGGCATAGACGAACTCATGCTCCGGGACCTCATCTGCATCACCGACCACTGCTACATACGCGACGGAAAGTGGCACCTCAAGCACACATGGTGGTACGACATGCTATATACAGACCCGACAGACCTCACCCCTCAGACCGAAGAAGACATCACCAAGGCAGCATGGGTTGCAAAATCGAGCCTGCCACCATTCCTTCTGAACACATATCCATCTATCGTTGAGGTATTCCGCGAAGCTAAAATATGATTTTTTGACAAAAAGGCCCGCTTATTGAAACCTTTTTGCAAAAAACTCGTATAATATATTGATTTTGTGACTATAAATTTTAAAGCATCATATGAAACTTTCACAATTCCAGTTCGTACTTCCGGCTGAAAAGATCGCATCAGAACCGCCTAGATGGCGCGACGAGTGCAAGCTGATGGTCCTCAACAAAAAGACAGGAGAAATCGAGCACAAGCTCTTCAAAGATATACTTGACTACTTCGAAAAGGGCGACACATTCGTCCTTAACGACACAAAGGTATTCCCTGCAAAGCTCCGCGGAAACAAGGAGAAGACAGGCGCCGACATCGAGGTATTCCTCCTGAGGGAGCTCAACCGCGAGCAGAGGCTCTGGGACGTGATTGTCGAGCCTGCGAGGAAGATCAGAATCGGAAACAAACTGTATTTCGGTGAGGACGACAGCCTTGTAGCTGAAGTTATCGACAACACGACTTCAAGAGGCCGTACGCTCCGCTTCCTGTACGACGGAAGCTACGAGGACTTCAAGGAGACCCTCTTCGGACTCGGACAGACACCGGTTCCGGACTGGGTAAAGACCGAGATCACTCCGGAGGATGCAGAGAACTTCCAGACCATCTTCGCAAAGCACGAAGGTGCCGTTTCTGCTCCTGCGGCAGGACTCCACTTCAGCCGTGAGCTCTTCAACAGAATGATCCTCAAGGACATCAACAAGGCATTCATCACTCTGCACATGGGTATCGGACACTTCAGAGAGGTGGACGTTGAAGACCTCTCGAAGCACAAGATGGACTCTGAGAGGCTGATCATCACAGAGGATGCAGCACGTCAGATCAATAGCACAAGGAAGGCTGGCCACAAGGTTCTCGCAGTAGGCATCACTGTGATCCGAGGCCTTGAAACATATACGACCACCAACGACGAGGTCAATGCTTATGACGGATGGACAAACAAGTTCATCTTCCCGCCATACAGATTTGCAATTCCGGACGCTATCGTATCTAACTTCCACCGCCCAGGCTCAACCATGCTCATGTCCGTTGCCGCGTTCGGAGGATACGAGAACGTCATGAAGGCATACAGGACAGCCCTTGAGATGGACTACAAGTTCGGCCCTTACGGCGACGCTCTCCTTATCATCTGATGCCCGCAGACATCTGGTGATTTTAAAAAAACAGACATGATTTTAAAATAAAGAAAAAGTTTGTTTAAAATAAATAAAAATCGGCATTTGGCATGCGCCAGGTGCCGATTTTTCTTTATTCATTTGTCCTCCCGGCCGGGAGGACAAACTAGTCCAAAAGGCTCGAAGAACTTTTGGCTCGTCCCGAGTAGGGACGAAAAATATTAAATGATCCAAAAGTCTTTTGGATCCTCCCGGGCAGGGACGAAAAATATTAAATGACAAACAAATGAACAGTTTTGAAGAGAAGGCATGCCTCTGCGCCTTGAGCAGGATCTTTGGATTCGAGCCGAAACAGGGGCTTGCGCTTATAGAGCGCATGGGATGTGCCAGCGCAGTTTTTGCGCTAGACAAGGACGGACTCGACGAACTGCTGGGACCATATTGCAGACAGCGGTTCCAGATCAGGCAGACTGCGTTTTTTGACGCAGTCAGAGAACTTGAAGCACTAGAAAAGACGGGCGTCGAATTTGTCGGATGGGGGCAGGAAGGATACCCCCTCATGCTCACAGAATGCCCCGATCCACCAATAGGGCTATATATCAAGAGCTCCACCCGTCCGCAAGACCTGTGGAGCAGACCGAAGAACATCGCAGTGGTCGGAACCAGAGACATCTCTCCATACGGCAAGGAATGGTGCGCAAAAGTAGTGGGAGGCCTTGCCGAAACCCAGCAGAAGCCCCTTATTGTCAGTGGCTTGGCACTAGGTACCGACATCTGCGCACATAGGACGGCAATCGAGCGCGGACTGCCGACTATCGCCGTAATGCCGACCGGTCCCGATGCCGTCTACCCGCACAGACACCTGGCATTCGCCGACCAGCTCTGCCGCACTCCGGGATGCGCGCTGATCACGGACTACCCGCCCGGCACGGCTCCGCTTCCGGTAAACTTCCTCCGCAGGAACCGCATCATCGCTGGCCTCAGCCATGCCACCGTACTTATAGAATCCAAGATAAAGGGAGGAGGCATGATGACTGCCAGACTGGCATTCTCTTACGACAGGGACGTGTTCGCGCTCCCGGGCAGGGTAGACGATATCAGGTCACAGGGATGCAACAAGATGATTGCTGAAAAAATTGCCGAACCGCTGGTCAGCGTGGAAAGTTTTCTCAAGTCTGTCTCACTGGACCGTACAAGCATCGCCTCTAACAGGGCGGATACCCTTGCTGCGGTCGAATCTTTCTACGGAGACAGCTGCGGGAAGGACACCGTCCGCGAGATTGCGGCGCTGCTTGAATGCATCAGGAAGAACCGCGGCGCAACAATCGAGGAACTGGGAATCATGACCGGCATTGAATACGGCAAAGCATCATCACTGATCTCCATGCTCGAGCTTGACGGCTTCATATCCATAGACCTGCTCCAGAGATGCTGCATCATATCGGAGAAAATGCGCTGATTTTAAAAGGAAAATGCGTAGATTTGCATTTATATGCATTTCGTTGACACACATACACATCTTTATGACGAAGCATTCGCCGGCGAAGAGGCCCTGGCTGTCGCCAGAGCTATCGAGGCCGGAGTCACAAAGATGATATTGCCAGACATCGACTCGCAGACGCGCGAGGCGATGCTTAAGCTTGCGGACAGACATGAAGGCACGCTCTTCCCATGCATAGGCCTGCACCCTACATCGGTGGATGCCGGATGGCAGGACGAGATGCTCCAGGTAGAGAAGCATCTCGACCGAAAGATATACGCCATCGGCGAAATCGGAATGGACTGCTACTGGTCGAAGGAATTCATTCGTGAACAGGAGGAGGTTTTGCGCATACAGCTGGAAATAGCATCCCGTATGAACATGCCCGTCATCATACACTCCCGAGAATCCACTGAATTGATAATCAATATATTGAAAGAGTGTTCACATCTTGGACTGCGAGGAGTTTTCCACGCCTTCAGCGGAAGCGCTGAAACATTCAGGGAACTGCAGAAGACGGGAGATTGGTACATAGGCATCGGAGGAGTACTGACTTACAAAAAGGCTTCAATTGCCGAAACCGTCAAGCAGATTCCCCTGGAGCGGATCATGCTTGAGACCGACTCTCCGTACCTCACCCCAGTCCCGTTCCGAGGCAAGAGGAACGAAAGCAGCTATATCCCACACATCGCAGGAAGACTGGCCGAACTGTGCGGAACCACTCTAGAGGAGGTAGCGCACACCACAACTGAAAACGCACAAAAATTATTCGGAATATGACATCAAGCCAAAAGTCATCCATCCTTCTGATTTACACAGGAGGCACCATCGGAATGAAGGTAGATCCTGCCTTGCAGGCACTTACACCGTTTGACTTCAACCAGATACTGGAGGAGGTTCCCGAGCTGAGGAAGTTCGCATACAGGATCGACTCATGGACATTCGACCCACTGATCGACTCCTCTGACGTGGAGCCTTCGCTATGGATTTCGCTCGCTGACCTGATAGAAGAAAAGTACGACGAATACGACGGCTTCGTCATCCTTCACGGCACCGATACCATGGCATATTCAGCCTCAGCCCTTAGCTTCATGATCGAGAACCTCAGCAAACCGGTAATCTTCACCGGCAGCCAGCTCCCTATCGGAATGCCGAGGACGGACGGCAAGGAGAATTTGATCTCGGCCGTGGAGATAGCGGCGGCAAAAGACGCTGACGGCCATGCTCTCGTGCCGGAAGTCTGCATATGCTTCGACAACATCCTGATGAGAGGAAACAGGACATGCAAGATGAATTCAGACAATTTCAGAGCGTTCCGTTCGGAGAATCTTCCGCCTCTTGCCGAAGCGGGCATCAACATCAGATACAACACCGGAATCATACGTCGTCCGGCATCTTGGGATGATGCGCCCATCTTCCGCAAAGCCCTGGACACCAGGGTTTCCATACTTAAGATGCACCCGGGAATAACTCCGCAGATAGTCCGCGACATCATGTGCAGTCCGGACACCAGAGCGGTGATCATCGAGACATACGGAGCAGGCAATGCCCCGTCGAAGGAATGGTTCCTCAAGATCGTACAGGAGGCTGCCGGCATGGGCAAGATCATACTCAATGTGACTCAATGTATTGCGGGCAGCGTAAATATGGACATCTACGCTACAGGCAAGTGTCTTAAAGACGCCGGAGTCGTCAGCGGTTACGACAGCACTACGGAAAGCGCTCTGGCAAAGTTGTTCTACCTTTTGGGAACTTTCCAGGACAACGAACAGGTGAAGATGCTTCTTGAGGAAGACCTGAGGGGAGAAATATCAAAATAATTATTGCTGATTGAAAATTAATTGCTAAATTGCACCGCATTTTTGGAGGGGCATATAATGTCCTGATGGGAAAGTTTGATATTAACTAAAAACAAATCAATAACTTTAATCAATCAAACAACACAAAAACAATTATGAAAAAAATTTTCATGTTTTTGGCAGTAATGGGCGTTATGGCCTTTTCTGCACAGAACGCAGCAGCTCAGGACGAGCAGCCTGCTGACACAACAGCAACTGAGATGGTAGCTGAGGCTACTGAGGCTACTGACGAGCTTCCTGAGGAGGTTCCTATGCATCAGGCCCTCAAGACCAAGTTCATCGAAGGTGGTGCCGGCTTCATGGCCCTTGTAATTGCCTGCCTTATCCTCGGTCTCGCTCTTTGTATCGAGCGTATCCTTTACCTCGCTCTCTCTAAGACAAACACCAAGAAGCTCCTCAAGGACATCGAGGCTGCAATGCAGAACGGTGGTGCTGAGGCTGCAAAGGCTGTTTGCGTAAAGACTCGCGGTCCTGTTGCTTCTATCTTCGCTCAGGCTATGATCCGTCTCGCTGACGGTCAGTCACTCGAGGAAGTTGAGAAGTCAGTTGTTTCTTACGGTGGAGTAGAGGCAAGCAAGATGGAGCAGAACCTCTCATGGATATCTCTCTTCATCGCTATCGCTCCATCACTCGGATTCTTGGGTACAGTTATCGGTATGATCCAGGCATTCGACGCGATCATGGTTGCAGGTGACATGTCCCCAGCTGTCGTAGCAGGTGGTATGAAGGTGGCCCTCATCACTACTGTCGGTGGTTTGATCGTTGCTACTATCCTTCAGATTTTCTTCAACTACATCCTTTCACAGGTTGAGGCCCTCACAGTTGAGATGGAGGACGCTTCTATCAGCCTCATGGATATCTTGGTTAAGTATCAGAAATAATTTGACCTTAGTTTAAAATGAAATACGCAAAAATCATCAAATGGATACTGGCGGTATTGTTCGTCGTAGGTATCGTTTTCAGCTTCTACGGCTTCCTCGTAGGATTTGAGTCAAACGGTAACGCACCTGTCGACAACATGCTGTACTGTGCGTATGCATTTGCATTGATCACTGTCGCTGCCGTAGTATTCGGCGTGGTTGTGATCGGCGGTATCAACAATCCAAAGAGCCTGTTGAAGCTTCTCGCTGGTCTCGTTGCTATTGTTGCCGTTGTTGCAGTCGCATATGTACTTGCCCCAGGAACTCCAGCTGTAGGATACCTCGGTGATCCGGTATCAGACGGCACACTCAAACTTACTGACACCATGCTCAACCTGACATACTTCCTCTTCGGAGGTGCACTCCTTGCACTTGTAGCAGGCTGGATCATCGGTGCAACCCGCAAATAATCAAGACGCTATGGGTAAGAAAACACCAGAAATCAATTCAAGTTCAACGGCGGATATGGCGTTCCTCCTGCTCTGTTTCTTCATGATGACTACCACCATGGATCAGGACAAGGGTCTTCAGCGCCGTCTGCCTCCTATGCCGGATCCTAATCAGAAGGCAGAGGACCAGAAGGTTAATCGTCGTAACATCATCGTTGTGAAGATTAACTCTGCGGACAGACTTTTCGCTGGTACAGAGCCTATGGACGTCAGCCAACTCAAGGACAAGATCAAGGAATTCCTTTCTAACCCTGCAAATGACCCTTCACTTCCAGAAAGAGAGGAGAAGGAGATCGAAGGATTCGGACCATGCATGGTCTCTAAGGGCGTTATCTCACTCCAGAATGACCGTGGTACCAGCTACCAGGCATACATCGCAGTGCAGAATGAGCTCGTAAAGGCTGTAAACGAACTTCGTGACGAGTTTGCAATCGCTAACTTCGGACAGGTTTACATCAAGTGTGATGAGGACCAGCAGAAGATTATCAGAGAGGCAGTTCCACAGAATATTTCTGAGGCAGAGCCTAAGGATGTTTCTAAAAAGTAATAGGAGATAAACGATATGTCAAAATTCAAGAATAAAGAGAAAAGGTCAGTGCCACAGCCACCTTCAGGCTCACTTTCCGATATCGTGTTCATGCTCCTGTTCTTCTTCATGGTGACAACCACCATGCGTGAAACAGAAAGCAAGGTTATGGTCAGACTCCCTGAGGCATCAGAGATCGCTAAGCTTGAGAGAAAGGACTTGACTTCATACATCAACATCGGTACACCTATCAGAAGCCTCCAGGGCCAGTATGGTAACGATTCACGTATCCAGCTCAATGACTCCTTCAAGACAGTTGACGAGATCCGCGACTTCATCGCTGCAGAGCGTGACGCTATGTCAGAGGCCGACAGATCATTCATGACTGTAGCAATCAAGGCTGACGAGAACACCCGTATGGGTATTGTAACAGATGTTAAGCAGGAGCTTCGTAAGTGCTCTGCCCTTAAGATCATGTACACAGCAAGAAAAGGCGAGTAATATACTCAAAATGCTATATTTAAAGAAAGCAGTTCATCGGAACTGCTTTTTTTGTTGCTGATTGGCAGGCATATTAATATTTTAGGTAAATTTGCGGGATAATAACACTGAACATACATGAAAAAGATTATCACATTTATTACAGTGCTGGCAATAGGAGCTGCGGCACTCTCAAGCTGCGGCAGCAGGCAGGAAGACACAAAGGCAAAGTATGTATTCCTGTTCATCGGAGACGGCATGGGAGCAACACACGTTGCCGCCGCAGAATCATACCTTTCCTATAAGGCAGGAAAACTTGGAGGGGAGAAACTCCTTATGAGCACATTCCCATTCTATGGAACAGTAACATCACATTCTGCTAACTATAACGTCACCTGCTCTTCAGCAGCCGGTACCGCCATCGCCTGCGGCGAAAAGGCTAATAACGGCACTGTCGGCATCAACAAAGACAGCGTTAATGTGACAAGTGTCGCATATTGCCTCCAGGATGAAGGATACAACATCGGCATCATCTCTTCAGTACCTGTAAACCATGCAACACCAGCTTCATTTTATGCACACGAGGTATCGAGAAGCAACTATTATAGCATAGCATCACAAATACCTGCTACGAACTTCGAGTACTTCGCAAGCGCCGGTTTCCTTGATTACAAGGATAAAAAGGGCGACAAGGAGCCTATTGACCAGGTGATCGAGGCTCAGGGATATACCGTATGCTACGGTCTCGAGGAGTTCAGGAACGAGGCCGCAGGAAAGGAAAAAGTGATCTTCTGCCAGGAAAGCAACAGGCAGGAGGATGCTGAGAACTATGTCAGCGATGCAAAGACTTTCGAGGATATAACTCTTGCACAGATGGTTGAACTTGGAATCGAATCTCTTGGAGATGAAGAGCCTTTCTTCATCATGTGCGAAGGCGGATCGATTGACTGGGCTGCTCATGATAACAGGACCATGTCCATGATCACTGACGTGATGGATTTTGATGCTGCTATCAAGGTAGCATACGATTTCTATCTCCAGCACCAGGAAGAGACACTTATCATCGTAACCGCTGACCACGAGACCGGCGGAATCACGCTCGGATGCGGCCATAGCGGAATCAACTGGGAGAAGCTTGAAAGCCAGTGGATCGAGAGCGGCAAGAAGAACATCCTTGACTATGAAGGAAACCGCGCACTCAATACAGAATGTAACATAGGATGGACTACTCTCGGTCACACCGGAGGACCTGTCCCAGTATTCGCTATCGGAAAGGGAGCCGAGAAATTCAACGGCCGATTCGACAACACCGACATTAAGGGTAAAATTTTAGGTGAATAGCGGCAAAACGATTATCTTTGCAAAGTTTGTAAAATCACTATAAATCAATGGAAACAGTAATCAGAACCAAAGTGAAGGACCTGCTCAAGAGTGAGGCAGGCAAGGACGTTCTTGCCAAAGGATGGGTGAGGACAAAGAGAGGCAACAAGAATGTAGCGTTCATCGCACTTAATGACGGTTCTACTATCAATAATATCCAGATCGTAGTCGACAAGACTCCAGAGAATGAGGCAGTGCTCGCAAAGGTGACAACCGGAGCATGCATCGCCGTATGGGGTAAGCTTGTTGAGTCTATGGGAGGCGGCCAGGCGACTGAGATCCAGGCTACAGCTATAGAGGTTTACGGAGAATGCGACCCTGTACGCTATCCTCTCCAGAAGAAGGACACTTCTTTCGAGTTCCTCAGAACTGTAGCACATCTTCGTCCAAGAACCAATACATTCGGAGCGATCTACCGCGTGCGCAACCAGATGGCATACGCTATCCACAAGTTCTTCCATGACAAGGGCTTCGTATACATGCACACTCCGCTCATCACGGCTTCTGACTGTGAGGGTGCAGGACAGATGTTCCGCGTGACTACACTCGACATGGAGAACCTTCCACGCAACAAGAAGGGCGGCGTCGATTATACAAAGGACTTCTTCGGCAAGGAGACAAGTCTTACTGTGAGCGGTCAGCTCGAGGGTGAGCTCGGAGCGATGGCACTCGGTGAGATCTACACATTCGGACCTACATTCCGTGCTGAGAACTCAAACACTCCACGTCACCTTGCAGAGTTCTGGATGATCGAGCCAGAGATGGCATTCTACGACATCAAGGACAACATGGACCTCGCAGAAGAGTTCATCAAGTACCTCGTACAGTACGCTCTCGACAACTGCCGCGAGGATATCCAGTTCCTCAATGACAGATATGACAATGAGCTTATTGCACGTCTTGAAGGTGTACTCGGAACCGAGTTCGTACGTCTTACATATACTGAGGGTATCAAGATCCTCGAGGCTGCAGGCGTAGAGTGGGAGTATCCTGTAAGCTGGGGTACTGACCTCCAGAGCGAGCACGAGAGATACCTCGTGGAGAAGCACTTCCAGAAGCCTGTAATCCTTACCGACTATCCTAAGGACATCAAGGCATTCTACATGAAGCAGAATGAGGATGGAAAGACAGTACGCGCTATGGACGTCCTCTTCCCTAAGATCGGTGAGATCATCGGAGGTTCTGAGCGTGAGTCGTCCCTCCAGAAGCTTGAGGCACGTATCGAGGAGACAGGCATGAGCCGCAAGGGCCTCGAGTGGTACCTCGACACACGTCGCTACGGATCAGCTCCTCACAGTGGATTCGGTCTCGGATTCGAGCGTCTGCTCCTCTTCGTTACCGGCATGAGCAATATCCGTGACGTGATCCCATTCCCTCGTACACCAAAGAACGCCGAATATTAATCGTCATCCCCGGCCCGACCGGGGATCTCAATAAACACAAGAATGTTGATCATAGGCATCGCCGGAGGTTCCGGATCAGGCAAGACAACCGTTGTCAAGGCCATCACAGAACAGCTTCAGGAAAATGTAGTAGTAATCCCTCAGGATTCATACTACAAGGATCTGAGCCACTATACTGAAGAGCAGAAGAGGGTCCACAATTTCGACCATCCTGACTCAATCGACTTCGATCTGCTCAGAGCACAGCTTGCTGAACTCAGAGAGGGCAAGGAGGTGGACCAGCCTGTCTACTCATATATAACTTGTGGACGTTCCAAGAATGAAGTAGTGAGAGTGAAGCCGGCAGACGTCATTATCGTTGAGGGTATCCTTATCTTCACAGATCCTCAACTTCGTGAGTTGATGGACATCAAGATCTTCGTGGATGCCGACGACGATGACAGACTGATGCGCGTAATGGCTCGCGACATCGTGGAGAGAGGCAAGACCGTCGAGTGGGTTATCGAAAGATACTCGAAGACAGTAAAGCCGATGTACCTCCAGTTCATCGAGCCGAGCAAACGTTATGCTGACATCATCATTCCGCAGGGAGGCCACAACAAGGTAGCTATCGACGTGATTTCAGCAACTATCGAGAAGTCTCTTTCACAGAACAGCAAGTAATTGAGCAGAAAAGGAGAAAATAATGCAGGTTTATTAATCACCGTGATATTCCACCTCACGGTGATTATTGTCTTGCTCCTATACCAGATCGACGCGACGGTAAGGAGGGAGGAGAGCTTTGTCATTGATTTCTCTAAACAGGAGGAGATAGAGAGACAGCAGCAGGAAATAGAGGAGATGGAAAGGGAGATTGCCAAAATGGAGGCTATCAGACAGCGTCTTGAAGAAAAGATTGCCGGAAGCAGCACTCCTGTAAGGAACATTGCCGTAGATAGAGGCGGTCCACTCAAGGATGACAGGGGAACTGATGCAGAACAGCTTTACAAGGATGCGGAAAGACTGGCTCAGGAGCTCAGGAACGGTCAGAAGAGCAACGCATACGAGGAAAGCTACAGCGAAGAGACCGTAGACCTTGGTGGTGGTAAACAAGATGCAGGTAAGTCTCAGTCAACCTATTCCGGCCCGTCTGTGCTTTCATACACATTGGACGGCAGGAAGGCCAGCAAACTGCCGATTCCTGCATATAGATGCTATGCAGGCGGTGAGGTGACTGTAATCATCGTGGTGAATCCACAGGGATCTGTCATCGGAGCAGAGGTCAAGGATGACATATCGTCAACCGATCAGTGTCTGCGTAATTTTGCTGTCAGAGCAGCCCGTCTGTCTAAATTCTCACAGTCATCTACAGCTCCGGCACGTCAGACCGGAGAGATTGTCTACAGATTTATAGCGCAGTAAATAATAAATAAATAAATACAATCAGCCATATATCCCCCTGCGGTCCTCCCCACTTCGTGGGTCCCCTCCCTTTTCGGGAGCCAATGCCGCAGGGGGATATATGGCTGATTGATAATAAACTACTGATTATTAAAGCAGATTAAAGAGGGTCTGGAGGTGGGAGTGGGCCTGGATCATATCTATCTGGTGCTGATATGATTGCCAGGTCTGGGTGAAGGCCTCCATGTTCTCCTGCTTCAACGGTTCTGCAGGAGGCGAGTCCATCTTCAGAGGGTTGATCGGAGTTCCATTCTTCCACACTCGGAAGTCAAGATGAGGTCCTGTCGAGCGGCCTGTCGAACCTACATATCCGATCACATCTCCCTGACGGACGCGCTGTCCGACCTTCAATCCTTTTGCATAGCCTGACAGGTGAAGATATGCAGTCGAGTAGACTGAATTATGGCGGATTCTGATCGTGTTTCCGCCGGCGCCCTCATATTTCATGCTTGTGATGACTCCGTCTCCGATGGTCATTACGTGGGTTCCTTTCGGAGCAGCATAGTCTACTCCGGTGTGAGGCTGTACCTTTCTTGTAACCGGATGCTTGCGTGCGTACGAGAAGCCCGAACTGATCCTTGAGAATTTGAGAGGAGCCTTCAGGAACGCCTTTCTCATGCTCTCTCCCTTTTCGTTCCACCAGAGGTTTCCTCCATCCTGCTGGTCGAACATGATTGCAGGAAAATCCTGTCCGGAATGAGTGAAAACCGCGTATCTTACAGTATCGACCGCTATCACCTCCCCGTCACAGACCGTCTCCTGATAAAGCACCCTGAAACGGTCTCCTTTCTGGAGTCCAAAGAAATCAACAGTCCATGCGTAAATATCTGATAGACTAAGGATTACTAAAGGTGACGCATCGGCCGCCAGCATATCATTCCAAAGTGAAGAATTGATCGTCACATCTGCATATTTCTCGTTGCGGACAACTGGTTTTTCGTATACCCATGCTCCATATGGTTCGGTGCAGTCAAAGACGATCTGATGCATCCTGTCGCGGTCATAAACAAGATATTCCAACTGGTCAGACGATGAAAAATATGCCTTGTAGGTGTTACCAACTCTGAGGTTCCTAACATCAAAGACCGAGTCACAAACCTGAGTCAGATTGTAGGCTTCCTGAGGCGACATTCCGAGCGAGCCCAGCAGAGTAGAAAAGAACTGTCCGGACTTGACTTTGCCCTCTTCACATCTAAGGGAATCGGCATTGAAACCAAGCACATGAACCTCTCCCACCTGCTCTGCGAAATGCTGCTCATCGATCAATTCATCTGTGGAAGAAAACGATCTTCCACAAGATGAAAAAACCGCAATCAAAGCAACAGATAATATATTAGATATCAATAACTTAAACCTATTCATTTTCATATCATTATTAGTGTGATGCAAAGGTAAATAAAATTTGGTGGAAAAAAATGTAAGAAAATGTAATAAAGTGGGAAAATATTTATATTTTTGCAGAACATTTATCAAAGTGACAAAATGACAGGAGTTTTCGGCACATACAGCGCAAAGATCGATGACAAGGGAAGAGTTGTGATTCCCTCTGCCATCAAGAATGCTGTGCCTGCCGAGCAGCTTCCGCTCATCATCAGAAAAGACATCTACTCTAACTGCCTCGAGATGTACACAATGTCCGAGTGGACAATCTACTCTGACGCTGTAAGATCAAAGCTTGACATCCCGTTCAACGAGGAAGACATGATGTACTGGAGAACATTCATGGCCGATACCGTATCAGCGACTCCAGATCCGAAAATCGGAAGAATCTCTATCCCGAAGGAACTTCTTGATAAATGCGACATCGTAAAGGAAGTGGTATTCTCCTGCCTTGGTTACAAGGTTGAGATCTGGGCGAAAGAGGCTGTCGAAGGAAGTAAGCTTCCGGAAGACCAGTATAAGGCCAAGAGCAAGAGCCTGGCAGGCAAGAAATAAAAGGAGGCACGCCATGTCCGAATACCATAACCCCGTACTGCTCGATGAAAGCATTTCCGCTTTGATCGGCTCCCCTAAAGGAATATATGCTGACGCCACCTTCGGTGGAGGCGGACACACTTCGGAAATCCTTAGAAGGATAGACCCGGAGGGACGTGTCATCTCGTTTGACCGAGACAGCGACGCTATAGCAAACAAGCCCGACGATGACCGTCTGACACTGATCAGAAGCGACTTCAGGTGGATACAGAACCATATCCTCCATCAGGGCTACAGAGACGGCATAGACGGCATCCTCGCCGACCTCGGAGTCTCATCGCACCAGTTTGACACAGCTGAGAGAGGCTTCTCGTTCAGATACGAAGCTCCGCTGGACATGAGGATGAACCAGGAGGCTCAGACCACTGCAGCCGACATCGTGAACAGCTACAGCATAGAGGATCTCGAAAAGATACTGAGACTATACGGCGAAGTCGACAACAGCAGAAGAATAGCTCAGCTGATCTGCAAGGCAAGGGAGCTCTCCCCTATCCAAACTACCGGAGAACTCGGAAAAGCCATCGAAAGCGTCCTGCCGAAATTCGCAGAACACAAATTCCTCGCAAAGGTCTACCAGGCGCTCAGGATAGAGGTCAACCAGGAGATGAAGTCTCTTGAGAAATTCCTCATCGGAGCGGCGAAGTCCCTGAAGCCTGGAGGAAAGCTCGTGATAATAACCTATCACTCGCTCGAAGACAGAATGGTCAAGAACTTCATCAAGGCCGGCAACATCGACGGAAAGGTTGAGAAAGACTTCTACGGCAATGCCACAGCACCGCTCAAGGCGGTCAACCGCAAGCCGATACTTCCACAGGAAGAGGAAATAGCATCAAATACCAGAGCACGAAGTGCAAAACTAAGAATTGCAGAGAAAAGCTTGTAACCAATGGGAACAGAAACACAAAAGGAAAAACTTACGGTAGAAAAAGTCTACAAGGCGATGCTCAGCGGAAATCTGATGATACTGCTGGGCGTAGACAAACTGTTGCCGTATATTCTCGTGCTATTCGTTCTCGGATGGATCAATATCTTCATGAACTACAGGATCGAACAGGTCATGGCAGAGGTCGAGAAGAACAAGATCACTCTGGAAAACTACAGAATATACCACGCTCAGAAAACTTACCAGTTCGTAAAGATGGGAAGAATAAGCACGGTAGAAGATATGCTCGAACAGAAAGGCTCACAGTTGAGCGCTCCTATAAAACCAGCAGAAACAATCATTATAGACTAAGCGAAGATGGCAAAGATGGACATTGAAACACGCAAAGAAAAGGAAAAGAACAAACCAAGCAGAGTTCTTATGCACCTTCGCTACCTCTTCATGCTGGCCTCATTCGTTGTGGTGGGCAAAATCATATACCTACAATATATATGGGAGCCAAACCCTAAATTTGTGAAGGACTTCAAGCCAGCAAAGCAGAAGGAAATCATAGAGCCCGAAAGAGGCTCCATCATGGATCATAACGGCAGACTGCTGGCAATCTCAACTCCTCTATATAACATCCGAATGGACTGCTATGTACAGAAAGAGCACAACGAGCAGGACAAGGAGAAGGGTGCTGCGGCCGAGGAAGAATGGCTTGAGAAGGCTCGACTGCTGTCCGGAGGACTGGCAAGAACACTCCAGGAACCCGGCAAAGACTCCCTCTATTACTGGAATCTGATCCGCAAGAGCAGGACAGAGAAGAAAAGATACGTCAGTATTGCAAGAAACATAGATCACGGAGTCCTGCTAGAACTTCAGGAACTGCCTCTGTTCAACCTCCCGGCACACAAGGGAGGTCTCATCGTTGAAAAGGTGGACAGACGTCTGTATCCTTACGGCGGTCTCGCCAGACGCGTGATAGGATATGTGAAGAATAATGATGACACCAGCGCGATCCATGTCGGAATCGAGGGTAAATACCATTACCTTCTCCACGGAACAAAGGGAGTTGCATGGACAAAGAAGACCGACAACTGGAAAAACATAGAGGACAAGGACAGCACGTATGTATCCGCACAGGACGGTGCCGACATCATAACCACCCTCGACATCAACATGCAGGACATCGCAGACAAGGCTTTGAGGAAGCATATGGCTGCTAACCGAAACATCAAGGAAGGATGCGTCGTTATCATGGATGTTGAGACCGGAGCTATCAGAGCGATGGTCAACCTCCAGAAGGATAGCCTCGGGAACTATGTCGAGACATTCAACATGGCTGCAGGACGTCCCGCTGAACCGGGATCGGTCTTCAAGGCCGTAACGCTGACCACTCTGCTTGAGGACAAGAAAGTTGGACTCGAGTCAAGGATCCCTACAAACAAAGGTATCATGGAGGAGTATCCGCTGAAAGAAGTGGCACAGGACCAATATATTGTAAACTACGAGAACAGGACTGGAGAGCGCACGATATCTGTGATTCACGGATTCCAGATTTCTTCCAACTATGTATTCCGCCGCTTGGTAAAGGATCACTACGGGGAAAATCCGGAAGAGTTCACAAGTCGTCTGCACTCTTACAACCTCGGCGCCAACTTCGATTTTGAGCTTACCGAGAGAGGCAGCGGAAAGCCAAGCATCCCTGATCCGAGCGAAGCCGGATGGAGCAGGACAAGTCTGATTTCCTCAGCTATCGGCTACTCTGTCAAGGTAACTCCGCTACAGATCGCGACATTCTACAACGCGATAGCGAATGGAGGCAGGATGATGAAGCCGTATATCGTAGAAAGGGTAGAGCGTGACGGAGTGGCAGAAAAGACATACAGTCCTATACTCCTCAACTCCATCTGTTCGGAAGCGACCGCGGACACACTGACCCGCGCCCTCAGAAGGGTAACCTCCGACGGAACCGCCAAAGTGCTGAAAGATGCAAGATGCACCGTTGCCGGAAAGACGGGAACTGCCCGAATGTACCTCACTCCGACAGAGCAGAAGGGCAGCAGAAATCCGTACGAGGATATCAACGGAAGGAAAAAGCATCAGGGAACATTCGTAGGATTCTTTCCTGCAGAAAAGCCTAAATACACTGCCATCGTAGTAACTTATACCGAGCTGCTTGACATGGGTGTCAATGTTTATGGAGGTGCTGCACCGGCTGCAACCTTCAAGGATATCGTAGACGGAGTATGGTCCTACGAAACAGAATGGAGCGAAGAGATCGAAGCTGACGGAAGCATTCCGGAGATGAGGGCAAGAAACATTTCTACGGACAAGACGGAAGGCTCCCCGGTTCCGGATGTAGCAGGAATGGGACTGACCGATGCGCTGTACATGATAGAAAACTGCGGATACCTCTGTGAATACTCGGGTAGCGGCCATGTACGCAAGCAAAATCCGGCAGCAGGCACTTCTGCAAGAAAAGGACAAACGATTAAAATTGTACTCGAATGAGACTCGACAAGATCATACGCAATATCGGCGGTACATACACCGCTGGTGACGGAGCAGCAGAGATCGATGCAATTTGCAGCGATTCCAGGAAAGTGACCCGCGGGTCGCTTTTCGTGGCTGTCAAGGGGTTTGCTTTCGATGGCCACGAATACATATCCAGAGCAATCGGCAAAGGCGCAAGAGCCATTGTCTACGACAATGAGCAAGCCATTGAGAATCAGAGACATGAGATCCTTGAAGAGGGCATATCCCTGATCAAGGTTGACTGTTCAAGAAAGGCTCTCGCACTTATCGCCTCTAATTTCTACGGCAATCCGTCCGAGAAGCTGACCCTTGTCGGCATCACCGGAACCAACGGCAAGACGACAACCGTGACACTGCTCTACAGGATGTTCATGGCGCTCGGATACAACTGCGGCCTGCTCTCCACAATTGCAAACTATGTCGGTACAAAAGGCACAGAGGCAGTCAACACGACATCCGACCCTATCACCATCAATTCCATGCTGGCTGAAATGGTCGAAGCAGGTTGCGAATACTGCTTCATGGAGGTAAGTTCCATCGGAGTCGAGCAGTCAAGAGTCGATGGTCTGAAGTTCAAGGCAGGTATCTTCTCGAACCTCACCCACGACCACCTGGACTACCACAAGACATTTGCCGAGTATCTCAGGTGCAAGAAGCTGTTCTTCGACACATTGCCGGCAGATGCATATGCCATCACCAACATCGACGACAGAAACGGAATGGTGATGTTGCAGAACACAAAGGCAAAGACCGTTACCTACTCATGCAAGAGTATCGCTGACCATACATGCAAGGTCATGGAGCAGAGCTTCGACGGCATGCTTGTAAAGATCGACGGCAGAGAGGCATGGTGCAGGCTGATAGGTATGCACAACGCATACAACCTGCTCGCGATATACACCACTGCAGTTGCATTGGGAACCGATCCGGAGGAAGTGCTGACCGCAATGAGCACTCTGGCTCCTGCTCCAGGAAGACTTGAGAACATCAACGGTCCGAGAGATATTTCCGTGATCATCGACTACGCACACACACCTGACGCGCTTGAGAATGTACTCAAGACACTTAGGGAAATCGCACCGGAGAGGCAGCTGATATGCGTATTCGGCTGCGGTGGAGACAGGGATAAGACCAAGAGGCCTGAGATGGGAAAGATCGCACAGAAGATGGCTGACAGGATCATAGTCACATCAGACAACAGCCGAACCGAGAAGACAGCGGACATCATGGCCGACATCAAGGAGGGTATGGACACGAGCGGCAAGGCCAAGTCTCTGTTCATAGAAGACAGAGAGCAGGCGATCAGGACAGCCATCATGATCGCAGACGAGGGAGCGACAATACTCCTTGCCGGCAAAGGTCACGAGACCTACCAGATAATAGGCACAGAAAAGACACACTTCGACGAAAAAGAGATAGTAACCGAAATATTTAACGAAACAAGATGATATACCACCTTCTAGAAGCGCTCAAGGACCTGGATCTTCCAGGACAGGGACTGTTCCAGTACCTGTCCTTCAGGGCCATCATATCATTCACCGCAGCTCTGCTGATCTCTATCTTCGCAGGAAGAAGGATCATTTCGTGGCTGCAGAAGAAACAGATCGGCGAGACCATCCGAGATCTCGGCCTCGAGGGACAGATGCAGAAGAAAGGAACACCTACAATGGGTGGCATCATCATCTACATCTCGATTGTGATTCCGGTTCTGCTTTTCTCAGACCTTACGAACATATACACCATCCTGTTGCTTGTCAGCGCGACATGGTTCTTCCTCATCGGTTTCGCCGATGACTACATCAAGGTCTTCAAGAAGAACAAGGAAGGCATGAGTGAAAAGGGAAAGCTTGCAGGACAGGGTCTCATGGCACTTGCAATCGGTCTGGCAGTATGTTTCAGCGACCAGATCGTAGTCAGAGAATATGTAGAGGCCTCCGACAATGCCGTCGCAATATCAGAGCAGGTAGAAGGCAGCAACACAGCTGAGGCGGAAAGCATGGATATGGTAAAAAGCACCAAGACCACAATACCGTTTGTAAAGAGCCATGAGTTCGACTATAAGTGGCTGTCTCCGTTCAAGGGCACATGGGGCTGGTACTGCAAATGGGCTATCTATGTACTGATGATCATCATCGTGATTACAGCATGCTCGAACGGTGTGAACCTGACCGACGGAATGGACGGACTCGCAGCAGGAACAACCGCTATCGTTGGAGTTGTACTGGGAATCTTCGCATGGCTCGGAGGCAACATCGTGAATGCCGACTATCTCAACATCATGTACATCCCTGGCAGCGGTGAAGTCGCAGTATTTATGTCTGCACTGGTGGGAGCGCTGATCGGATTCCTTTGGTACAATACATATCCGGCTCAGGTTTTCATGGGCGACACAGGAAGCCTCATGCTCGGAGGAATCATCGGCGTTACAGCCGTTCTGATCAGAAAGGAGCTTCTC
>JAGBSL010000051.1 GCA_017631875.1 Bacteroidales bacterium
TCAGCTGGAGCATTCTCAAAGAACACAAGACTACTGTTCGAAGTAGTGAACAGCAAAAGCACTACTACCATGACAGAGGTAGTCCAAGCTGGAACCGCCTCAAAGAGCCACATCATGATGGCGAAGAGGAAGATTGCGAGAGTTCTCTTCTGGATGATGGTCATGCCGTCGATCCAGTTCTCTACTGGAAGGCACCATACAACGAGGGCTGCCACAATAGCAATGATAAGGCGTATCGCTCTTGACACGGTCTTATCCTCAGTCCTGTGGGCCTTCTTCCAATTGTGATACTTCTCTACGAGAGCGTATCCGGGAAAGATTTTAAACATAACTTATATTTTTAGATTATAAAATTGCTCTTTTGGGAAAGCGGCGCAAAGTTAGTTTTTAATTTTATTAAAACTAAATAAAGAGGGCATTTTTTTGCCCTCTTTATTTAGTTATTAAGACTAACACTCTCCTCCTTATCGTCGTCGAGTGTTATATCGCATGGAATTATCTAGCGAACTAGATAATTCCCTGCTCCAACATAGCCTGTGCAACCTTCATGAAGCCGGCGATGTTAGCACCCTTCACGTAGTTGATGTAGCCGTCTGGCTGAGTTCCGTACTTAACGCAAGCCTCGTGGATGTTAGACATGATAGCGTGGAGCTTCTCGTCAACCTCAGCAGGAGACCAGCTGATGTGCATAGCGTTCTGAGTCATCTCGAGACCTGAAGTTGCAACACCACCAGCGTTTACAGCCTTACCAGGAGCGAACATGATGCCTGCCTTCTGGTATGCTGCGATAGCCTCAGGAGTACATCCCATGTTAGAAACCTCAGCTACGAGCCAAGTACCGTTAGCGAGGAGTTCCTCAGCGTCAGCACCTGTCATCTCGTTCTGGAATGCGCATGGCATAGCGATGTCGCACTTGATGCTCCAAGCCTTCTTGCCTGGGTAGAATGTTGCTGAAGGGAACTTCTCTGCGAATGGAGCTACAACGTCGTTGTTAGAAGCGCGGAGCTCGAGCATGTAAGCGATCTTCTCCTCGTTCATTCCCTCTGGATCGTAGATAGCACCGTCCGGACCTGAGATAGCGACAACCTTAGCGCCGAGCTCAGTAGCCTTTGTTGCAGCACCCCATGCTACGTTACCGAAGCCTGAGAGAGCGATAGTCTTGCCCTTGATGTCCTTGCCAGCCATCTGAAGCATGTGCTCTACGAAGTATACGGCACCGAAACCTGTAGCCTCTGGACGGAGGATAGAACCACCCCAAGTAAGACCCTTACCTGTGAGGACACCTGTGTTGTACTGCTGAGCAAGCTTCTTGTACATACCGTACATGTAACCGATCTCACGGCCACCTACTCCGATATCACCAGCTGGAACGTCCTGGTCTGGACCGAGGATCTTCCAAAGCTCAAGCATGAATGCCTGGCAGAAACGCATGATCTCAGCGTCTGACTTTCCTCTTGGGTTGAAGTCTGAACCACCCTTACCGCCACCCATAGGGAGAGTTGTGAGGGCATTCTTGAATGTCTGCTCGAATCCGAGGAACTTAAGGATTGAGAGGTTTACTGAAGGATGGAAACGGAGACCGCCCTTGTAAGGTCCGATAGCAGAGTTGAACTGTACTCTGTAACCTGTGTTTGTCTGAACCTCGCCATTGTCGTCTACCCATGTAACCTTGAAAGTAAGGATACGCTCAGGCTCTACGATACGCTCAACGATCTTAGCCTTCTCAAACTCTGGGTGCTGGTTGTAAACTTCCTCGATAGACTCCAATACTTCGTGTACTGCCTGAAGATACTCTGGCTCATACTGATACTTGGCCTGGAGTTTGGCCATCAATTCCTGTGTGTTCATTTTGTTGTTATTAGTTGGTTATTGTTTGTTTTACTGTTTTGTCTATTTTGCATGGGGGCTTCGCCCGGGAAGCTATTTTGTATGGGGGCTTCGCCCGGAAGTGAAGTAGTCACCTACTTCACTTCCCAAGTAGACCCACTGCGGAGAAGATCGTCCACGCACTGGATCTTGGATTTTGCCTTTACGTCAGCTAACTGATCGCGGACACCGTCGTCGTATGTGACATCCTTTACATCACGGATGACTCCGAGAGCCACAGGGAAGTCAGGATACTTCATGTCGGCAAGCATCATGTGGATACCTACATTGTCCGAATGTGCGTCATGTACAAGGATCTGATCCTCTGTCACGCCGTTCTCACCGATAGTCACGACTCTGAGACCCATGCCGTCAAGAACGAGACCCTTGTCCTTGTTCTTACCGAAGATCATCTTCTCGCCATGACGAAGAACGATGGTCCTGTCTGCACGGAACTCTCTGTCAGCGATAAGCTTATGCGCACCGTCATTGAAGATCACGCAGTTTGTAAGGATCTCCATCACCGAACAGCCGTCGTGTTTTGCTGCCGAAAGCATGATTTCCGATGTAAGCTTCAGCTCCGAATCAAGCGAACGGGCGAAGAATGTACCCTTGGCACCGAGAACAAGGCTACCAGGATTGAACGGATGCTCCACTGTTCCGTAAGGAGACGTCTTCGAGATCGCACCGAAACGTGATGTCGGAGAGTACTGTCCCTTTGTCAGACCGTAGATCTGGTTATTGAAAAGGATGATGTTGATGTCTACATTCCTTCTGATAGCGTGGATGAAGTGATTACCACCGATCGCGAGGGCATCACCGTCTCCACATGCCTGCCATACGGTAAGGTCAGGATTTGCAACCTTGATACCTGTAGAGATAGCTGTTGCGCGGCCGTGAATACTATGGAATCCATACGTATTCATATAATAAGGTAGACGTGACGAACAACCGATACCGGAAACTACCACATATCTTTCCTTGCTGTAGCCCAATGCTTCAGTCACATCAGGAAGAGCTCTCTGCAATGCTGCGAGTACACCATGGTCACCACAACCCGGGCACCATCTTACTTCCTGGTCACTCTTGAATTCTTTGAATGTATATCTTGGCATAACTAAAAATTCTCTTTGATTGCTGATGTAATCTCCTGCACAAGGAACGGTTGGCCCTGGACCTTGTTGAACTGCTCATACTTGAACTGAGGGAGAAGACCGCGTAGATAATTTACGAACTGACCGCTGTTGAGCTCGCATACGAGGATCTTATCGAACTTCTCGAATACCTCAGCTGTGTTCTTTGGAAGAGGCATGATGTAATCGAAATGAGCAAAGCTCACATCGATGCCCTCAGCACGAACTTCCTGTACTGCTGAAAGAAGGTGACCGTATGTTCCTCCCCAACCGACTACGAGAAGCTTACCGCTCTCTGCGCCGTCAACCTTGAGTTCAGGAATATAGTTTGCCACTCTCTGCACCTTTTCCATTCTCTCCTTGACCATGAGATCATGATTCATCGGATCTGATGAAATCACGCCGTCATGATTCTTCTCGAGACCACCGACACGATGCTCGCATCCTGCCATTCCTGGCACGGCCCACTTGCGCGCAAGCGTTTCAGGATCTCTATGGAACGGCTTATACGGCACGTTCGGCTGGGCAAACGGAGCTACGATCTTCGGATAATCCTTCATTGAAGGGATGAGCCATGGCTCTGAACCGTTTCCGAGGAAGCCTTCTGTGAGAAGGAGTACCGGGGTCATGTGCTCTACTGCAATTTTTGCAGCATTGAAAGCTGCATCAAAGCATCCTGCTGGAGAGTGTGCTGCCATTACGACCATAGGGCACTCACCGTTTCTACCGTAAAGAGCCTGGTTAAGGTCGGTCTGCTCAGTCTTTGTAGGGATACCAGTAGAAGGGCCGGCACGCTGAACGTCCACGATAACAAGAGGAAGCTCGGTCATGACAGCAAGTCCCATAGCCTCAGACTTGAGAGAGAGACCTGGACCTGATGTTGTAGTCACCGCCAGATTACCTGCGAATGCCGCTCCAATCGCTGTACAGATACCTGCAATCTCATCCTCTGCCTGAAGAGTCTTTGCTCCAAGGCTCTTGTGGATAGCAAGCTCCTCAAGAATACCTGTTGCTGGAGTGATAGGATATGATCCGCAGAAGAGAGGCAGATTTGCCTTCTCTGCCGCCGCGAGAAGTCCCCAAGCTGTCGCCTGGTTACCATTGATATTTCTATAGAGACCCTTAGGCTGGGCAGCAGGCTCGATGCTATAAGTGTTTGCAATCGCCTGGATATTGGCTGCATAGTTGAAACCATCCTTGAGCACCTTCTTATTAGGCTCGACAAGGTGTGGCTTCTTCTTTCCGAACTTGCGCTCCAGATACTGGAAGATGTACTCCATCGGACGGTTGAAGATATAGCAGGCCATACCGAGGGTGAACATGTTCTTGCACTTCTCGATGGTCTTCTTGTCAAGACCGCTGTCCTTCAAGCTCTCGTGTGTGAGAGTCGTGATCGGAGCGACGATGATTGTCCTGTCCTCGATGTGCATTTCCGCAATCGGATCGCCTTCGAAGCCCGCTCTTGCAAGACCTGTCTCATCAAATGTATCTGAGTCAATGAGCACCATAGCTGTCCTCTTGAGCCACTTTGCATTGGCCTTGAGGGCTGCGGGGTTCATTGCGACGAGAAGGTCGCAGAAGTCACCTGGAGTTGTGATGTGCTCGCTGCCGATGTGTACCTGGAATCCGGAAACACCCGATACGGTGCCTTGAGGCGCCCTGATTTCCGCAGGATAGTCTGGGAAAGTCGAAAGTTCGTTACCGAAGATAGCTGACATATCTGCAAAAAGAGACCCGGTGAGCTGCATACCATCTCCCGAATCTCCTGCAAATCTTATGACAACATCTTTAGTATCAATTACCTTATGTTGCATAGCTAGTGTTATAATTTTAAATCAAAGATTTAGATTGTCCTACAAATGTATGTAATTTTCTGTAACGTTGGATATAAATATTACGTTTTTTAAACAATGAAGGCCGAAAGTTATAACTTCCGGCCTTCATTGTTTAAAAATCATATTACATACCCTGGGCAGCCTGTGCCTTAGCCATCATTTCTGCCTGAAGAGTTTCAAGAGTTCTACCCTCAGGGATATTAAGTGCTGTTCTTGCCTCTGGAGTTAGGTTAAGAAGCTGAGCCTCGTCAACATAGAGGAAAGACGCCTTCTCGAAGACAGCAGCAACGCCATGAGTCTTAGCAAGCTCATTTACGACATTGTTAACCTTCTCGATGATAGGAGCCTGAAGTTGCTGCTGAAGCTGCTGAAGTTCCTGCTGAAGGCTCTGCTGTGTCTGCTCGAGTCTTGCCTGGATATCCATGATCTCCTTCTCCTTGATCTCTCGTACTGACTGTGTCCATGTTGCCGCCTTCTGCTCGTACTGCTGCATCTTTGTCTGATACTCCTCGTACATTGACATGAGGATTTCCTCATTAGTCTTAGAGTTCTCCTCGAGGGTTGCTCTCGCCTCGTCCATCTCCGGCATGAGCATTACGAGTTCATTGAAGTCTACGTAAGCGAATTTCTGTGCAAATGCAGACACTGACATAAGGGCCATTGCTGCAATGATGATGATTCTTTTCATAATTATTAGTTTTTATTTTAATTATTCATATTAGAACTGCTGACCGATCACGAAGTGGAACTGGCTCTTTCCGTTTACAGGATCGTCGAATCCCCATCCCCAGTCGACTCCAAGGAGACCGATCATAGGCAGGAACACTCTCACACCCACACCGGCAGATCTCTTGATCTGGAACGGATTGAAATTTCTGATATCAGACCAGCAGTTACCTCCTTCGAGGAAGAGCAATGCATAGATTGTAGACTGAGGCTGAAGGATAACAGGGTATCTCAACTCGACTGTAAATTTATCGTAAACGTTACCTGCATAGTAGTTTCCTGTCGAACTGTTCTCCGATGCCAGCGGTGTCAGCGAGTA
This sequence comes from Bacteroidales bacterium, assembly GCA_017631875.1. The sequence continues at coordinate 5,880 of JAGBSL010000051.1, forward strand.
GTTCGTATATCCACGCAATGATATGATTTCCGAACCATAGGTGTCATAACCCGACATACCGTCTCCTCCGACGCGGAATCCCTCGAACGGAGAATATCCCCACTTTCTGTTATAATATCCGAGATATCCGAACTGCGCGCGTGCCATCAGGACGAGGTCTCCGACAAGCTTTGTATAAAGCGCACCCTTGAAAGACCACTTATGATACTCGATCCATCTATAATGGTTCTGGGAAGTCTGGAAACTGTAGTCGATCTTCTTAGGATCATCGACCTTTGTCGGGTTTCCATCCTCATCAAGAAGACCAAAATCCTTCTTTCTGAGAAGAGAGTATGGAGGAGTCAACTGAAGCGAGAAGCTGAAATCCGATCCCACACGTGGATAAATCTGCTGGTCGGTAGAGTTTCTCGAAAGACTCAATGTGTAGCTCAGGTTATGCGATATACCAGTGTCGAACATGAACTGATAGATCCAATTCTGCAGATTGTATGTCTGCCAGCTGAGCTGATTATATAATACGAAGTAGTTATCCGGCCATTTGAGGCGCTTACCTATACCTGCTGCAAATCCGTAAACCTCCATGAACTGGTCATTATTGAGGATATTGAGAGCGAGGTATGAGTTTGTCTGTCTTGTATAGTACAGCGACATGTTCAGCGAAGTAGGCTTCTTTCCGAAGAGCCATGGCTCAGAGAAGCTTGCAGAAAGGCTTGTATAATATGTACCGTTTGTCTGGAAGCGGATAGCAAGGTTCTGCGCATCTCCCAGCGGAACAGGGCGCCATGCCGATTTATCGAAGAATCTGCGTGTCGAGAAGTTGTTGAAACTAACTCCGACTGTCGCCACAAAAGTGTTACCTCCCCATCCTCCGGAAAGTTCAAGCTGGCTTGAAGGCTTCTCGGTCACATTATATACAAGGTCTACTGTGTTGTTCAACTGATTAGGAATGATCGAATATCCCTTTGCAGGATCTGTAATGGCTTCAGGGTCGAACTGTCCCATTGACGCGATTTCACGGATAGAACGTTCGAAGTCAGACTGACTGAACAGATAACCAGGACGTGTAAAAACCTGACGACGGATAACCCTTTCATTTGTAAGGTCATTACCGTTGATCACGATATTGTTCAGCGTTGCAGGCTTGCCTTCGACAACTCTCATCTCGACATCTACTGAGTCACCCTCTATGTTAAGTTCCACGGGCTGAAGATTGAAGAAGAGATATCCGTTGTCGCGATACAGCTTAGAGACATCGTATTCGCTCTGCTTACCACCACCGAAAAGACGTTTCTCCATCGTAACAACGTCGTAAACATCACCCTTGGCAATCTTCAGAACCTCATTGAGAGTTTCAGTGCTATACACAGAGTTACCTGTCCATGTGATGTCTCTGAAGAAGTACTGTCTTCCCTCATCGATCTCGAAATCGATCTGCAGACGTCCCGGCTCGATATAATACATCGTATCACGGACTATTCTTGCATCCCTATAACCGGCCTCATTGAAGGCGCTGAGCATCAGTCGCTTATCATTCTCATACTCTTCCTCATTGAACTTCTTCGAACTGAAGAAACTGATAAAACGCGCATCCTTGGTCTTCTTCATTGACCTGGCAAGCTTATTCTCCTTTACGTGGTGGTTTCCTGTAAAGGTAATCTTCTTTACCTTTACTTTCTCTCCCCTGTTGACCGCAAACTGGACACGGATGGCGGATCTGATCACTGTGTCCTTCTTGGTATTTACGTCCACTTCGACATTCAGGAATCCCTTTTCCTTATAATATCTCTTGATGATACCGATTGCGGTATTTGCCACATACTCCGAGAACTCACCTCCTCGACGCAGGTTGAGCCTGTCCATGAGTTCCTTCTGCTCGCCAGACTTCACTCCACTGAAAGTCCATCGTGAAACCCTCGGTCTCTCTATAATGCTGATCTTGAAAAAAGCAGTATCTCTTGACGGAGCAATGGAATCGATCGCGATTGCGACATCTTCAAAGTATCTCTGCTTCCAGAGACGGTCTACTACAGAAGAAAGTTCCTCGCTTGGAACAGAGACCTCCATTCCTTTCTGCAGACCTGTAATCTGGAGAACCTGTTCAGGAGAGAAGTAACTGCAACCTTCGACAGTAACACCACCGACAATATATTTCTTCGGATTATTGTAATCCACAACTACGTCTCCACCGGCCTTCTGCGCCCACAACGGGAGCGTCATGACCAGAGAGAGAAGGAGCGTGGCGAAACGATTATATCTCATTTTATATACGTAGTATTCAAAACTGCAAAGATAAGCAATTATTTTACTTTTCCATAACGCCTGTCACGTTTTGAGTAGTATTCAACAGCCGAATGGAACTCTTCCTTCCTGAAATCCGGCCAAAGCGTATCTACAAAAAGTAGCTCTGAGTACGCCCCCTGCCATAAAAGATAATTACTCAGCCTACATTCTCCCGATGTCCTCACAATCAGGTCAGGATCCGGAATTCCTGCCGTTGCAAGATACTTATCGAAGTCATTTATATCCATATCGAGGATATCATCCACCTTCTGAGGGCATTCCAGCATCTCCACAGCCATCTTCTTGGCAGCCTGAAGGATATCCCACTTGCCACTATAGCTGAGGAATATCACAAGCGTAAGCACCTGATTGCCGGCAGTCATGGCCATGCATGAATCAATAGTCTCATTGAGTTCAGGGGCAAGCCTCTCCCTATTGCCTATCACGACAAACCTCACCCCATTCTTGTGAAGGCTGTCCATCTCATTTGCCATAGCCTTGACCATCAAGCCCATAAGGGCTGTAACCTCAGCCTCCGGCCTATTCCAATTCTCCTCTGAAAATGCATATAACGAAAGGTAGCGAACACCTGCCTCGACCGCAGCCTCAACGCATGCACGCACACTCTCCACACCTTCAAGATGACCATAAACACGCTCCTGTCCTCTTTCTTTCGCCCAACGGCCGTTTCCGTCCATGATCAAAGAGACATGAACAGGAGTATTCGGTTGATTCTCTGATGCCATTTTATCTATTGTTTCTGATATCTTCGCCCCAGAAAAGCTTCTCAGTAAGGGCGTTTATAAAATTAGAGCTGTTAAGCCGGACACGCTTAAGCGAAAACTGTGCCATACTCATAGTCACCGACGCACCGTCCGGAATCTCAACACATCTGTTATCTGCCGTAAATATAGCCTTTCCATCGCGCGAATGCACCTTGAATCTGACAACCGAATCATCAGGAACGATAAGCGGCCTGATATTCAGGTTATGTGATGCTATCGGGGTAATGATCAACGCCTTGGCTCCTGGCATGACAATTGGTCCACCGACGCTGAGAGAATAGGCGGTAGAGCCGGCCGATGTCGACAGGATAAGACCGTCTGCCCAATATGTAGGAAGCGAAGTTCCGTTTACTGAGACTTCTACGCCAAGGATCGAAGAGCCTGTACGATGGACGGTGAATTCATTGAATGCAAAAGGCCACATGCCTGCATCATCGAAGAACCCGTCCACATCAGACTTTGCATGTAGAACCGTCGCTTCCTCCACGACATAATCTCCGTCCAGAAGTGCTTTTGCAACATTTTCAGGTCTGTTTTCCGAAAGGAAACCCAGACGTCCCAGATTGACTCCCACAACAGGAACGGCACATGGAGCGGCCAATGCTGAAGCCGCCAGAAACGTGCCATCGCCACCCACGCTCAGAAGTATATCCGCATCGTCAAGAGCACTCTCTCCCGGCTGCATGACATGAACATCAGCACCAGCCTGACGTAGTTCGGACATAAGGCAGTCCACTCTTCCGTCATTGAGCACAGACTCATCAGTCACACCAATATAAACATATGCTTTCATGGAAAGTTATTTGCAATAAGATGTCAAAAATAGCACAATATTCTTTAATATTGAAGTTTATTATTATTTTTGTGAGTTCAAACATCGTCCAAAAGCGATTAAATCACAATGCCATGACACGATTAAGCGTCAACATAAACAAGATAGCGACCATCAGGAACGCCAGAGGCGGAAAAATGCCCGACGTGACTGCTGCAGCGGTAAACTGCGAGAAGTTCGGTGCGGAAGGCATCACCGTACACCCACGTCCTGATGAAAGACATATCAGGTATTCGGACGTAAGAGAAATCAGACCGCTGATAACCACCGAATTCAATATCGAAGGTAATCCTATACAGTCATTCATGGACCTGGTGCTTGAAGTAATACCAGATCAGGTCACCCTCGTACCGGACGCAGTCGATGCCATAACTTCCAATGCGGGATGGGACACTGTCAGGAACCGGAGCTTTCTGACTGAGGTATGTTCCGAATTCAAGAAGAAAGGCATCAGGACATCAATCTTCATCGGTGCAGATCCACGCATGGCCGAAGGTGCTGCCCTCTGCGGCGCAGACAGGGTCGAGCTGTATACAGAGCCTTATGCCGACATGTATCCGACTGATCCTCAGGCAGCTGTCGCAGACTTCATCAAGGCAGCAGAGGCAGCAAGAGAGTGCGGCCTTGGGCTCAATGCCGGCCATGACCTGAACCTGGACAACCTCGAATTCTTCATAAGAAACATACCATGGACAGACGAAGTTTCCATCGGCCACGCCATTATCAGCGACGCCCTGTACATGGGACTCGAACAAACTATCCAGGCATACCTGTCCAAAGTTAAAATTTTTTAACTACCTTTGCATCTTACGCCGCGCGCACGCTATGCGCGTAACCCAGATATAAAACAATATAAACTATTAATACAAAATGAAAAAGACAACTCACATCCTCGGCGCACTTGCCATGTGCGCTGTTGTAGCATTCGCAGCTTCATGCAACCAGACAAAGACAGCCGAAAACGCAGAGGCAACCGCAACAGAGTCTACAGAAGCATGCGCACCTAAGGGCGCTATCGTATACATTGACATGACCAGACTCATGGCGGAGTATGACATGGCTAACGACCTTAGAGCAGTAGTGGAGACAAAGGTAAGCGAGATTCAGGCTGAAATCACAAGAAGGGAGACCAACCTTGCAAACGCAGTAGCAAGATATCAGGAGAAGGCGCAGAAGGGTCTCATGACCAGAACTGTAGCTGAGGTAGAGGCTGAGAAGCTCCAGAAGCAGGAGATTGAGTTCAACAACTACGCAAACCAGAAGAACAACGAGATCAACGAGGAACTTCTCGTAATGAACAATCAGATCAACGATGCTATCATTACATTTGTGAAGAAGTTCAACGAGGAAAAGCAGTACGCTATGATCCTGGTTTCTCAGGGCGATGTAGAGGGTGACGGCATGGTTACACTCTCTGCTCCTGTCCTCACAGCAGACCCTTCACTCGACATAACTGACGAGGTGCTTGCTGGTCTCAACGAAGAGTATATTGCATCTAAGAACGCAAACTAATCGAAAATTGAAGATAGCCATACTGTCCTGTTTCTATCCCTACAGAGGAGGAATCTCTCAGTTTAACGCATGTCTGTTCGAAGAACTGAGCAAAGAGCATATTGTCAAGGCATTTAACTTCAAGAGACAATATCCCGAGTTCCTCTTTCCCGGAAAGACCCAACATGTGACAGCAGACGATGAGGCCGTACCGGTGGAGAGCGAATCCCTGCTGGATACGGCCAATCCTCTTTCTTACGGCAGCACATACAGACAGATCCACGACTGGAACCCTGACGTACTGATTGTGAGATACTGGATGTCGTATTTCGCCCCGTCGCTTGGCTATATAACACGCAGGATGAAGAAGCACTGCAAAGTCATCTCCATCCTCGACAACGTAATACCGCACGAGCCTCACTTCTTTGACGCACCGCTGACAAAATACTTTCTCAAGGGAAGCACCGGAAGCGTGACACTTTGCGAGGCCGTATCGAAAGACCTGCTGGCGCTCAAGCCTGATGCAGACTACACTGTGATACAGCACCCTCTATACTCCCACTTCGGAGAAAAGATGGAAAGGAGCAAGGCTGAGCAACTGCTCGGTCTGGAACAAGGCAAGAAGAACATATTATTCTTCGGTCTCATAAGGGCATACAAGGGTCTGGACATCCTCCTCGAAGCGTTCGGTATGCTTCCGGAAGGATACCAACTCATAATTGCAGGAGAGCCATACGGTTCATACGAAAAATATCAGCAGATCATCGACAGACTGCCTAACAAGGACAAGATACACTCAGACCTAAAGTACATTAAGGATTCTGAGGTAAGCAAGTACTTCTCTGCCGCCGATCTTGCAGTCCTCCCATACAGGAGCGCAACCCAAAGCGGAATCAGTTCGGTGTCATATCACTTCGAAGTACCGATGATCGTCACCGACGTAGGAGGCCTTAAGGAAACCATTGGAGACAGAGGCACCGGCATAGTATCACATGAAGGCACTCCAGAAGCAATCTGCAAGGAGATACTCCGATATTTCAGCGACAAAGAGATTGCCGCAAGATGCATTGAGAACATACGCCTCGAGAAAGAGAGACTCTCATGGAAAACCTTCGCCCATAGACTTATCGATTTCATCGAAGGGCTTTAAATATACGAATATGGACAGAATCAAGATATCAAGGATGATCACAGTCGTGGCACTGCTTCTGACATTTGCCGCAGCCGCCGGAGCACAGGAATACGTTGCACCTCCTGTGGAAGTTTCAGACCAGAAAGTCAAGAAAGACGGAAAGGTCTACTATAGCCATGTCGTACAGGAAAGACAGACATTATACTCCATCAGCAAGGCATATAATGTCACTCAGGACGAGATCCTCGAAGCGAACCATGGTCTTAGGGAAAGCGGCCTGAAGAAGAACTCCATCATCATGATTCCGGTTCAGTCTGAAGCACCTGCCATGAAGGATATTCCTCAGCAGGAGACAGTGGAAAGTGTGCAAGAACCTATCCAGGAGCCTGCTCAGCCATCGCTCCAGAAGATTCATGTCGTAAGATGGTATGAAACCTTGAAGGACATTGCAGATAGATACAATGTTTCAGAAAGCGCCATCATTGCTGCGAACAAGCTTAAGGATGGAAAGATAAAGAACAGGCAGAAGCTGATCATTCCGACCGAGGTCTACGCGCAGTCAATCACACCAGAGATGCCGGCAGAAGAAAAAGTGTCGGAGGAAGAGGAAGACAACATGGATCTCGAGACAGCTTTCGATAATGACGATAATCAGGAAGAAGCCACTCAGGAATACATTTCCAAAAGCCATATTCAGGCAACTGTCCTGCTGCCTCTCAAAGCAACCGGCAGCACTTCCAGCAAGAGCAATATGGACTTCTACAGCGGAGTACTCCTTGCTGCAAGGGAGATGGGCGAAAGCGGCGTGGACATAGATATGAGCGTATATGATATTGCAAACGGTTCATATGGAGCAACAAAGAGCGAGCTGGAGTCCAGTGATATCATCATAGGACCTGTAGCAGCGGCTGACATCACCCGTATCTACGCCGTCGCTCCAGGTATAAAGGCACTCATATCTCCTCTGGACCCGAAGGCCGAACAGCTTTGCCAGACATACAGTACAATGATTCATGCTCCTGCGTCTCGTATGGCACAATATGAAGATCTGGCGCAGTGGATCAAGGAGGACCTTATGCCAGGTGACAGAGTTATCGTAATTTCGGAGAAGGAGGCAAGAAAGGGAGACGAAGGCAAGCTCCTGCGTGCAGCAATAGACTCGGCATATATCGAGTACATACCACTGGCTTATAGTATCCTTGAAGGAAGAAAGATACAGGAGCCTCTGGAGGCAAAGATGACAGCTGAAGGCACTAACAGAGTAATCATAGCATCAGAGAGCGAAGCATTCGTAAACGATGCGGTCAGAAACCTCAACCTTACAATCCACAATAAATTCAAAGTTGTGCTATACGCTCCGGCAAAAATCCGCACGTTCGAGACTATTGAGATAGAGAACTTCCACAACACAAACCTACACGCCAGCCTGACATATTACATCGACTACAGCAATGCTGATGCAAAGCAGTTCGTAAAGAAGTACAGGGCTCTCTTCAATACCGAGCCAACGCAATTTGCCTTCCAGGGCTATGATGTAGCAAAATACTTCATCGGCCTGTGCGCCAAATATGGAGATGCATGGATGCACCATACAGAGGATACTTTGATGCTACAAAGTACATTCAACATCAAACCAGTTGGGAACGGGTACATAAACAACGGAATCCGAAGAATAGTATACGGACCGGATTATTCGGTAATGGTTGTAGAATAAATGCAAAAGAGTTATTAAAGTCTAGCACTTTAATAACTCTTTTGCATTAGCTATTGCTGCGTCCGTCAGGACGGAGCCGCTTAACATTCGGGCGACCTCTAATACGCGGTCATCATCCTTAAGTCTGCTTATTGTGGAAACTGCCTTGGAGGTAGCTGGATCGATTTCCTTTGAGACGACATAATGGGCATGGCCCTTTGCTGCCACCTGCGGAAGGTGGGTAATGGCAAATACCTGCATATACTCGCCCATCTGGCATATCATGGATCCCATCTTGTCAGCAACACTGCCTGATACTCCTGTATCGATCTCATCAAAGATCATAGTTGGCATTGATGTATAACGAGCCATCATCGCCTTGAGAGCGAGCATGATACGGGACATTTCACCGCCTGAAGCGCACTTTGCAACATCTACGGCGTTGCGGCCCGTCGCTGAGAATCTGAATGCGACAGCGTCAGATCCTGTCGCAGAAACAGGAATATCCACCAGTTCAACCTCAAAAACCGCATAAGGCATTTCAAGTCCGCGGATTGACGAGGCGATAGCCTCGGAGAAATCCGCAGCAGCCTTGCTGCGTGAGTCATGGAGATTCGAGGCGATGCTTCTTACGTGCGCATCCAACTTCGCTATTTCCTTGCGAATATCTTCAGCCTGTTCCTCAAGTCGTGTAGAATCGAACAACTCTTCCGAGAGTCTGTCCCTTAAAGCAATCAGTTCCAATTCATCTGCACACCCGTGTTTCTTGAGAAGGCCATACAGCATGGACATTCTGGACTCTACCTGTTCAAGTCTCTCCTGGGACATATCCACTCGAGAATTCATGTCCGATACTTCTGCAAGTATATCGTCAAGTTCAAGCCTGCACGAATCAAGTCTGTCTGCTAGTTGCGACGCCGCTGGAAGATACCTTCCGACCTTCATCAACATCTTGACAGACTCCTTCAATGAGGAGTCCACAGACATGGAGTCGCCCGACGAAGATGCGGTAAAGAGTTCCTCCACTCCGCAGAGTCCTGTCTTTATGTCTTCTGCATTGGCAAGCTGCTTCTGCTCTTCTTCGAGCTCTACAAGCTCTCCCTCACGAAGAGAAGCTGCCTCAAGCTGCCTGTACTGCGCTTCATTATATTCCTTGTCGCTTGCGATTCTCGCTATGCGTGACTCAAGGGCAGTTAATTCGGATTTCTTAGATATAAGGTCTTTCCACGCTGCTGCACATTCCTGTCGGAGCGTTGTATTGCCTGCATAGTGGTCAAGGATATCAAGCTGGAACTGCTTGTCAGAAAGCAGAAGAGTCTGATGTTGCGAATGTATATCTATCAGACGAGACGATATCTCCTGAAGGACCGTTACCGGTACTGGAGAGTCATTGACAAACGCTCTCGATCGTCCTGAACGGTTTACTACCCTTCTTATTATAAGGTGTCCCTCGTCCCATTCTGCCTCATTTTCCTCGAGAATAGACCTGATAAGCGGATCATCAGTCTCGAATTCGGCCTCGACAACACAGTTGTCTGCACCCTCCGATACCATAGATGCATCCGCTTTGGCACCTGTCACGAGCGACAGCGCACCAAGGAGAATGGACTTTCCGGCTCCGGTCTGCCCCGTAATAATGATCAGACCCTCCGGAAAATCAATCTCCAGAGAGTCTATCAATACAAAGTTCCTGACGTGAAGCCTGGCGAGCATGGTATGTTACTCCTCGTCCTGCTTTGCCATTCTATAAGCCACATCGCCTTCCTTGAACTCTTCGATAGCTACGAGGCTTGGCTTTGGCTGTCTTTCATAATATTTAGAGATCTCGATCTGCTCACGATTCTCGAAAACCTCCTCCATTGTGTCGCGGTCGTTCTTGAAATCCTCGAGCTTTCTTGTAAGCTCCTTCTTCTCTGCGATTGCGATCTGATTCGCTCTCTTAGCGAGGATTACGACTGTCTCATAGATGTTTCCAGTTGGAGCAGCAAGGTCGCTGAGGTCTCTTGTAATTGTGTTTGTAGGTGTCTTCTTGTTTGCCATTTCGTTGTTTTCTTAGTTGTTATGGAGGTAAAATCAAACTCCCTCCATTTTATTATACCCGTCAAATCTGCTCGGGTTTCAATTATTTTTCAGAAGTTTCTGCTTTTTTTGCTTCGCGAAGAAGTTTCCTACGCTCCTTTGCGAAATCCTTCTCAGACATTTCCTCGTCTTCTGCCACTACACCGTGCCTTCCGAGCGCCCTCTGCGCCCTGTTATAAACGGCATCAAGCTCCTTGCGATAGTTGGACTCAGGAAGCTCTCCGATGAAATTCAAATAGTCATCAACAAAGGAAAGATATCTTTCCTTCTGCTTTGCCGGCACACTCTCATGAGCATATTTATACGAAGACATCGCTATATAATAGAGAATATCCTCACGATAGATGTTCTCTGCGTCATCCTTCAGAACGTTCTTGAAAGCCACTCTTGATGCAAGATAATCCTCCATCTTATAATATAGCTTTGCGTTTTCATACGCCTTCCTGTCAAGACGCTCGTTAAGCTCGATGAGCATGTCACGACACTCCTGCATGTGGGTATTTGAAGGATATTCAAGGATATATGCTGAAATCTCGTTGATAGCCTTGTATGTAGGAGTCTGGTCGAGCTCATATCTCAAAGTCTGGCGATACAGACAGTCCAGACGCAGGTATGTGGCCTCCGAAGCAAACGGGCTGCGCGGATAGCTTGTAAGGAACTGCTCGAAATTTGTCTCCGCTGTATAATAATCCTTAAACTTGTAGTTGCTCAATCCCCAATAATACCTCACGGTATCATCACGCTCAGTGCCATTTGTAAGCACCGAAAGCGACTCGAACATAGAAGACGCCCTGGAGAATTTACCGTCATTGAAATAGCGGAACGCCGCCTCATACTTCGCATCTGTGTCATTGCTGTTAAGAAGCATCTCATACTCCGACTTGCACGACATCAGCACGCAAAGGGACGCGAGCACTACGAACAGATTTCTTAATCTCATCTTTTACTGCATTTTAAGGAATTTCTCTGCATCAAGAGCTGCACGGCAGCCTGATGCGGCAGCTGTAATGGCCTGCCTGTAAAGCGGATCCTGCACATCGCCTGCCGCAAAGACTCCCTCAACATTAGTCTTGGAGGTCTTTCCGTCTGTCACGATATAGCCTTCCTTATCGACAGCAACCCACTGATTGAAGAGCTCCGAGTTAGGATGGTGTCCGATAGCCAGGAAAAATCCGTCGACTGCAATATCAAAAACCTCGCCATCCTTTCTGAGAAGTCTTGCACCTGTAACGCCATACTCGTCACCAAGGACTTCCTGGGTATTGCAGTTCCAGAGGATCTCGATGTTCTCTGTATTTCTCACGCGCTCCTGCATTGCCTCTGACGCTCTGAGCACGTCTCTTCTTACGATCATGTAAACCTTCTTGCAAAGGCCTGCAAGGTATGTTGCCTCCTCGCACGCTGTGTCACCGCCACCTACGACAGCAACAGTCTTCTTCCTGTAGAAGAATCCGTCGCAAGTTGCGCATGCAGACACACCAAGACCTCTGTACTTGATCTCAGAAGGAAGACCGAGATACTTGGCTGTAGCGCCTGTAGCGATGATGAGAGTCTCGGCATACACTTCCTTCTCACCGTCGATCACAAGCTTGAACGGTCTTTTCGAAAGGTCAGCCTCAGTGATCGCACCTGTGCGGATATCCGCGCCAAGGCGCACTGCCTGAGCCTTCATTGTATCCATGAGACCCTGTCCTGAGATTCCGTTCTCGAAACCAGGATAGTTCTCGATATCAGTTGTTGTTGTAAGCTGGCCACCCGGCTGGATGCCCTCATATACTACTGGTGCAAGGTCAGCCCTAGACGCATAGATAGCTGCAGTGTATCCTGCAGGACCGCCTCCGATAATTAGACATTTTACTGTTTCCATAGTAGAGCAAATATTGTGTAATCCGCAAATATAGTGATTTTTATCAGACTTTCATAAGATATGGCTTTGCCTTTCTGTAAATCCATCCGAGCAGACAGTCCGGCATGATAAGGATAAACGGAACGAAGATCTTGTTGAGAAGTCCCGGCATCGTTCCCCTGCGGCGGCGGAATGTAGCATTCAGCGCCCTCCTGACCGCAGTTTCAGGCCTGATCATCACAGCAAGTGCGCGCGCAAGCTTGCGGAGGCTGTCCTTAAGCGGCACAAGCGGAGTATCCACAGCACCGAAATATGCATTGGTTACGCTCACACCGGTCTTCTGGCACTCGATCCTGAGCTCACGCGAGTAATGTCTGACGAACCTCTTCGTGTGGCCATACATCCCTATACCCGGCCAGATCATCCACGCGGCAAGCGATGAGATGTTGAGGATATATCCGCACTTCCTCTCCTTCATGCCGATGACATACTTCCTGCAGAGCATCAGTGGAGTGTACATGTGGACCATCATTATGATGTTCAGCATCCTCTCCGAGGTCTCGGCTATCCCCTGGCAGTACATCACACCCGCATTGTTGACAAGCACCTCCACAGCACATCCCGCAGCCTCTGTCGCAGCAAAGATCTTCTCTGCTGCATCCGCCACAGACAGGTCCTGGACTATAGCCAGAGTGCGGGCGGCCTCAACCTCGGCCTTGACCATAGATTCGGTCTCATGAAGCCCCGCGACATTGATGTCCACCATTATAATATTATAGCCCATCTGCGCCAGACGCTGGGAATATATCCTTCCCATTCCCGATGCGGCTCCGGTAACGAGGGCCCATGTTCTGAACTCATTGAATGCTTTCATGATACACTTGTTGTGGTTGGTTAAGAATCAGGCGCAAAATTAACAAAAAAATGCCATTCAAGCGTAACGGGATGCGCTTTTACAATCAAATAGTTTAGAAATTTTCTAATTTATTTGGGATTTTGGACCAAATGCAATATCTTTGCGTCAGAAAAGATAAACTATGAATACACACAAATGCCCGAACCTTGAGGAATTCAAGGCAATCCTTAAGAAACACTCGCTGAAGGCGACTCCGCAGAGACTGGCCGTACATGAGGCCATGATGAACCTCGGACACGCCTCGGCAGACATGGTGACAGATGCGATCAAGGAGAAGGAGACAGCCAAAGTGACTGTAGCCTCAGTATACAACATCCTGACCCAGATGGCCATGCTCGGCATCTACCACCACAGGTTGAGCTCCAACAACAAGATGTACTTCGATGTAAACACATTCAAGCACATCCACTTCTACGACCAGGCAAACCACGTCTTCAGGGACGTGATCGACGACGAACTCGTCCAGATGATCGAGTCCCACCTGAGCCGCAAGAAGGTAAAAGGATACAAGATCGAAAGCTTCGACATCCAGCTGGTCGGCAGACCGACAAGAAAAAAATACTCAGTAGGTTAAACCTGCTGAGTATTTTTTCTGTCAGTATGCCGACTAAATTTTCTTGTTGCCTTTTATTATACAGAATATGAACAGCGCGATACCCACAACAGCTCCAGCAACGTTTCCGATAACCGGAGACATCTGAAGTCCCAGAGGAGCTACAATCAGGAAGTTCACGCACACATAAGTCAGGAAGGCCGCCGGGATGGAGCACATCCAGTGGGCCTTTCCTTTATGTATAAGGTAAGCCGCACCTGTCCAGAGCACAGTAGCAGCAAGTATCTGGTTAGCGATTCCGAGATAGCTCCATGCAGTCGAGAAATCCACCTTGCAGAAGAAGAATGCAACCACAAAGATCGGAAGCGACACCAGCAGGCGCTTCATTATCGGCTTCTGGTCACACTTCAACAGATCGGCGAGCGAAAGGCGGAGACTTCGGAATGCAGTGTCTCCAGAAGTTATCGGGCAGATCACAACTCCAAGGATAGCGATTACAGCGCCGGCCTTTCCGAGCCAGCTCTTGCATATCATATCCACGACATCCGCCGCCTGGGCGCTCTTTACCAAGACACCGTTCACCATCGTACCGGTCTCGGTCATAGCCGCATTGAGTCCCTCAGGTCCACCGAAGTATGCCATAGCCGCAGTAGCCCATACCATCGCGACGATTCCCTCAGCGATCATGGCACCGTAGAATACCGGACGGGCATACTTCTCATTCTTAAGGCAGCGTGCCATCATAGGCGATTGGGTAGCATGAAAACCGGAAATCGCGCCGCACGAGATCACTATGAACATCATCGGAATCAGCATGTTGGTCTGTGGGTTGGCATGCCAGTTCTTGAGCATGGAAGGAGTCAGCTCAACCATCTCGTGAGCTCCGTTAATGTCCCCAACCACGAGCATGATTCCCACTCCCAGAGCCATGAACAGCAGTACTGCGCCCATATATGGATATATGCTTCCTATGATCTTATCTACCGGAAGAAGAGTCGCAAGAATATAGTATCCGAAGATGATGTACAGCCAGTATTCCTTTGCCATGCCGGTAAGGTTCTGCATGAGGCCCGCCGGTCCGATCACGAATGACACTCCGACAGCCAGCAGCAGGAAGGCTACGACGATGTTCACGAAGACCTTCATGCCCTTTCCCAGGTACTTCGCAGTGATGTCCGGCATGTTCGCGCCGCCGTTACGGATCGACATCATTCCGGCGAAGAAATCATGCACCGCACCCATGAATATGCATCCCACGACGATCCAGAGGTACGCTGCCGGTCCATACGCCGCTCCCGTCACGGCACCGAAGATAGGTCCCAGACCGGCGATGTTCAGGAACTGGATGACAAAGACCTTCCATGTCGGCATAGGCTGATAATCAACGCCATCCGCCATCTCATAGGCAGGGGTCTTTCTGGCCGGATCCGCTCCAAGAAACCTCTCGACGATCTTTCCGTATACGAAATATGCTGCAATCAGCAGCAGGACTGACACCAAGAACGTAATCATATTTAGACGAATTTTGTATACAAATGTACCATGTTTACTTGTCAAATGCAACGAATTTCGTTACTTGCGCATCTAACCTGTCGTTCAAGCCAAAAAGTTAACTTTTTGGCCAGGCCCGGGTAGGGCCTAAATGCCCCTAGGGGCTGTCACGAAGTGACTGGGGGTTTAACAAGTTTACGAAAGAAACAAATATGAAAATCACATCAAGAATCGGCATCTGCCTCGCGGCCGCACTTATGTGCCTGGGGGCGGCATCATGTAAAAAGGACACGACAATCCAGTACAACAACGCAACGATGGGCAACGTGGAAGGAAGCACATTCGTTTCGGACCAGGGCAACATCTTCAACATAGTGGAACATGAAGGCAACAGCTATGAAGTGCTCCTCAAGACAGAACGCGCCTACACCCTCTGCGACATACTGAGCAAGACAGCAGGCGGACAGGACAACGAATACGACGTCAGACTTATCAATGCATGGCAGGTTCCGACCAAAGACATCGTGACTCTCGAACAGGAGAAGACGGAAGACATGGTCAAGGAAGACCCGATAAATGTGCGCGAGCTGTGGATTTCCGGCGGATACATCAACTTCATCATAGAATTCCCGTCCAAGCTGGACAGCGACACCCCTCACATGATCAACCTCATCCAGCAGGAAGTGCAGGAGACTCCGGAGGGACAGAAGAGCCAGGTTGGACAGGATGGCAAAACAAGATACGTCTTCCGCCTTACACATAATGCCAACGGCGAAACACGCGAGAACATCACAGACTCCCAGCTCATCACGGCAGGCGGATTCGTAAGCTTCCCGATCAACAAAGTCATCCAGGAAAACGAAGCAAGACTCAGGATCGAGTGGACCTGGTTCAAGACATACGGCTCAGGCAGCAGCGCTGAAACCGAGCTCAGAGGAGTCGAAGGCCCATTCACCAAGGACGGCTTCGAGCATCCTTCGAAAGACGCCACCCCTAAGACCATGGCGATTATTGAATAACACTATATAAATCAAAATATGAATCAAAAAGTCATGTTGGATTCAGAATCCAACATGACTTTTTTGGTACGGGAGTTGGGATGGAGATGCATACTTAAAACTCATTATAGTTATGGATAAGTATGTATGCATAATCTGCGGCTACATCTACGATCCCGCAGAAGGTGATCCGGAATCAGGCATAGCCCCCGGCACCCCTTTCGAAGACATCCCCGACGACTGGACCTGCCCCGCATGCGGCGTCGGCAAGGAACACTTCGAAAAGTACAAATAACACCCCATCGCACCACGATGTCGGTGTTTAAGTCACCCAATCAACATCCTCGCAAAAGAAAACCCCAATTCTTTTGCGAGGATGCCTGATTTCAGGGAAATAAGGGCAATTTCGCACCAAACCTCCCATCCTCGCATAAAAACAAGCCGTTTCTTTTGCAAGGATTCTCACCCCGCCAGCTACTATGTCTGTAACTCGCCCCATTTCAAGCAGTCCCCCCCCAGGACGCGACGCAAAGAAAGCTGCTCAAAACTCTGCGTCGCGACACAGAACTACGCAGCAGAGCACTCCCGAGGACACGACGCAAAGAAAACATCCCGAAACTCTGCGTCGTGGCACAGAACTACGCAGCAGAGTACCCGTTTCTTTTGCAAGGGTTACCACCCCGCCAGAGACTTTGTCCATAATTCGCCCCGTTTCACGGACAACCGCCTCCCGTATGACCATGTTGTCCGTAAAACAAGGCATTTTACGGACAAAGCCCCCCACTTTACAATTTACAATAGCGGGACACGCTTCCCACACCACCAAAACAAAAGAGTCCGACAGAGGTTTCTCTGTCAGACTCTTTATCATATCATTTCCGGTAATAACCGCCGGTCAGATTTTCGCCTATAGGCTCATCATCCTCGGCGCCTCCGCCGGATGGTGATCAGTTGGCGTAAACAACCTTAGATACCTGAATAAGGCCGTTTGACGAACCTGAAGCACAATCAACCTCTATCTTATAATATGCATTTGCTACAGGCTTTGAAATATTAAATACCACATTACCCTTAGCTGCTGTAGCTGTATATGTATCTTTTGTAGTAAAGTTAGCATCTGAAGATACATACAACTTCAAAGAGTTAATTTTGTTAGCGGTTAGTGCATCTACAGTCATTGTCACAGTCTTCAACGCTTCTGGCACAGCTGCAAATGTTGTAATTGTAGCGACTGAAGCTGTTCCTTTTCTACCCGCCTTAATATAAGACCACCCGTTATTATTATTATTCCAATTTGCTATAGTACATTTAAAGCCGTTATTAGTTGCATACCAAGTAGTTGTATATGAACTGACCTTACCGGAATTATAATTTGCGCCAAACAACAACGTATATTCAACTGGCTCATCACCTGAAGTTACACCTAACTGTTTTACCAACACAATAATATCATCCAATTCCTCAGAAGCAATTTTAACCTCATATGTAATTTCAGCCTCAGACTGATTCTCCGAGAAGTTCACTACAACTTCACCTGTTTCCTTATTGACGTTCCAATCATTCGCATCCTCGCACTCAATATCCCACTCAATATTTGATTTAACAGTAAATTTTGCCTCAGTCGCATCCGCTGCAACAGTAATCGTTGCTGATGGAGTCACTTCAATATAAGGAGCAGCAACATGGTCTACATAGTAAGCGGGACCACCAACCTGAACTTTAGAGTTATATACTGTTCTTGTTCCAATGAGTGTTAACTCATCACCATTCCTAAGGCCAAGGGAATCAAATGACTTATCATTTGCAGTATTCTTAGTTGCAGTTAAACCATACACATAAACAGTTCCTGTTCCATCAGTAAGATCAAAGTTACCAAAGGCATTAGCCTCTGCAATATTAGACATCACTCCTGTCAACTGATACCACATATATGGATGAACTTCTTTAGCCAAGAACTCCTCAATAGTAAGCTCTTCAACAAATGATGTTGCCTGAGAAACAGTAATCACTTCTGAGTACTCATTATTCTCAAGATCAAGACCTGTAATCTGAATATATCCCTTGCGGAGGTCATTTGATGCGTTCTCAGTAACTGTATAGCTGATTCCCTCTGGAGTCCACTCTGCTGCAAGCCAATCACAATCTGATGTGCATTCAGCATCTGCAAAGGCATTCGCCTCAATATCATAGAGGTTCTTGGTTGAAACAGACACAACTTCGAACGACTCCACATAATCAATCTGAAGGGCAGATTCTGTTACATTGAGTTCCGGAGTAACATCAGGAGTTTCACCACTTCCTCCTGCTGTCTGGTATGTAACAGTTACAGCATCCATTCTAACCTGTCCAGTCAACTTAGCAACAGTGAAGTTCTGAACAGCCGATGTGAATGAGACTGTAACCTTATCAGAACTCGCAGTGGCAGTTGCCCCTATCGAATTCGCAAGAGCTGTAGCATAAGATGTGTTATTACAGTCAAATACAATTTTAGTGATGTTACCAGGAGCAGATACTACAATAGATGAATTCTGATAAAATCTAGCAGGATTAGAATAATCCGCCACATTATTTGTAGAGCTAGCCTTGTTATTAGTAAGAGTAATACCATTCTCCTCCCAAACCTGCTTAGATGTTGTGAATTCTGTTCTCTTTGACGTACTATTAAATGTCAGGGTCGCTGTAATCTCTGATACGCGCGAAGCGACCTCTGCATCCTGCATCTTGATAGCAAGGGTATTTCTAGTATTCTGCTTAAACACAAGATTACATGTCTCAACTGTACGCGTGTATGTCGCCTTATCAGTATTTAGTTCTACTGTGAAAGACTCCCAAGTACATGGAAGGAATGAAGCCCAGAACACGACGTTACCATTCTCTACAGAAAGATTAGCGCCATTGATCTCAATGACATTGGCTGACATGTTGTCATCATGCTTAACAAACGCATCATTTACCAGGTCATACTTCTGGATTCCGACCATATTTGCAGCCTCCTGAGCAGTAATCTTCACACTAATAACCTGCTCTTCATCTGAAATGCCATTAACCTCCTTCAATGTAATGTAAGCATGTGCAACTTTTCTATTCCACTTCAAAGAAATAGCCTCTTCTGGCATACCTGCATATACATCAGACTGTGCCACCATTACATCAGACTCTGGGTCAAACGAGTCTGCAAGAGGAGTCTGAACTGACGGAAGAATTACGTTAAACGATGGAGCATTCTTCATATCTGAAGAGCCTACTACTGAAGAAGGATAAATTCCATAGAAAACATACTCTCCTTCTGCATTGCCAACAAACTTACCAGGAACATCAAACTGGGCAACACTTGAAGCTTCATCAAGCTCTGTTGAAGCGTAGAATTTCGCCGTCTTGTATCCATCTTCCTCTGAAGCTATGGCAGTACCATCTGCATTCTGCCAAACATCATCACATGTATATGCAATTCTGATCTTATCACCTTCAGACCACTGAATAGTCTCACCAGTCCACTCAGTCTTTGTATCGTCAGCGAAAGCCGGCTTCTCAGAAGTAAAGGTCAGACATGAAACCTGCTCTGTCTCCGGAGCAACAACCTCCTGCTTCTGGCAAGAGAAAAATGCGGTTGCAGCTGCTGCAACGAGCATTAAATTTGAAATGATTCTTTTCATACTCTGCAACAGTTTTTAGATTTCACCAAGATCATTATCGTCATCATAGCCGTAGCCAGGATTGTCGTAGCTTCCGCAAAGCACGCCTTCGCTCAGGACTTCGAGCGTTGTTACTGAAGGGGTTTCGTAGGTCTGGACCCCTCTAGTGTTGTTTTTGTTAAAGGTCATAATTTTGATTTTATATTTATTTTATTCACTTGCTTCTACGTGGTTCCTTGCCTGAAATCAAAGAAGCCGCGAAGATACTGAATATCAATGACCTCTACAAAATTATTTTAACAAATTTTATCCGATTGGGAACCGGATATGAATGGACAGGAAAGCTGGTCTGCCAGAGAGGCAGATCAGAAAGTCTGAAAGGCCTGCCAGGAGGCTTGGGATTCGGCTGACGGTTCGAGACTGTCTGGGATGGACGGAAAGAGATCGAAGCCAGTCGATGACTCGAGCTGATCTACTGAAACTGTGTAATCTGCGTATGAATGACCCTTGAGATCGTTATGCGGAAGCCAGAAGCCGATGGTGGAAGCTTCGGTAACGACTCCGTCAGTCCTCTTGACCTTGAGCAGCGCCTTCCAATAATAGTTAGGCACCGGAAGCGTCTTGGAGTCGTTCTTGTTGACTATCGTCTTGACTTTTTCATCCATACCGTGCTTTTCGAATACCGCACCTGTCACGACATAGAGGGTATCACCGAGCGGAATCTGATTCCGCACCGCTTCTTCAAGCTTTGCCCAGATGTTTCCGTTAAAGCCGTTCTGCAGCTGCGGGGTCATGTTGGTCGAATAGTAAGTCTGCGCCATCATGGCAGGGACACCGCTTCGGTCGGCATTGGGAATCTGGTGGCCGCGGGCGTAGAAGTTCTTAGGATAGTTCACGGTTGGCTGCGAAGCTCCATAGCCTGTCCTTACACTCGTCTGCCCACTCTGAGGGACATGTGGGTCATAGCCCCATGCCTCTTCACGTCCGGTAGCAGTATGCGACGCGCACAAAGGATATGCTACCCATAAAGCTGCATAAAGGTCATCGTCATAAAGAATAGTATAGTTGCGCTGCAGACGTCCCTCCATATGAGCAGTGTGAGTGACCACATGAACGCTTTCATCCGCAGCAATGGAAGCCGGAAGTTCCATCCATGCAGGATTGCTCTCCTCCGCTACAACCGGATCGTCCTGCTTGACCTCAACAGAATCAGCCTGGACCACTGTCCCGGGACCCGTCTTATCAGACGATTTGCGCACCACACCACAACCATAAAGTATATAGCACAGGGCCAACACCACAAACAGTATCAGCAACACCGAGAATATGATCTTCAATCCCCTATTCATGACAGAACTGTAATTTCTTCAACAAATATATTGAAAAATGTTGCAGGATAAAAATATTTGCGTATCTTTGCAGTCCCAATTAAACATGGTGCCCATAGTTCAGTTGGTTAGAGCGTCAGATTGTGGTTCTGAATGTCGTGGGTTCGAATCCCACTGGGCACCCAAAAGAGGAAGTCTTTCGACTTCCTTTTTTTGTGTCCGGTGGTGCATGAACCCATAAGGGTTCGTCATCGACGAAGTCGCTGAGCCTCAGCGAAAGTCATCGACGAAGTCGCTTGAGCGAAGCGAAAGAATCCCACTGGGCACCCAAAAGAGAGACCGATTCGTCGGTCTCTTTTTTTTATGCACAATGGTGCATAAACCCGAATTCGCCTCAATGTAATATCTCGATTGATTTCCATTATAGTTCTAGTGAACTTTATTCGATTAGGATTCACTAGAACTGGTGATATGAATCACATTCGGGAGAAATTCAGCAGTTCTAGTGAATTTAAGCAGCCGGACATTCACCAGAACACGTAAAACCAAACGGATATCAGGAAGAAAGAATAGTTCTAGTGAAGTAATTAAGTATCGTTTTCTGACATTATTTTACAGACCTAAAATTCCCAGGGACCCACAGTTCTCCACCAAAAGGGCCATTCGGTGGACAAAGTGGAGTATGTAAGGACTGTTTTCCACCAAAAGGGCTATCCGGTGGAGAAAGTGGAGTAAAACAGTACTCTTCTCCATAAAACCAGTCATTTCGTGGAGAAGAGTACAGTTAAGCGAAAGTCGAGTTGTCGAACTATTTCTTTTTGGCCTTGCGGCGTGCAGTAAGTTCCTTCTGGAAGGCGCGAGCGTTCTTCATGTGCTCACTGTATGTCACTGCAAAGCGGTGGGTGCCGTCGAACTCCGGACTTGCACAGAAGTAAATATAGCCGTGCTTGTCAGGGTTGAGAACTGCGTCCAGGCAAGCCTTCGGAGGGACGTTGATCGGCGCAGGAGGAAGCCCGGCATACTTATATGTATTATAAGGTGAGTCAACTGTGAGATGTTTCTTAAGCACTCGGTCAAGCGTGTAGTCATAGCAGAAGCAGACTGTCGGGTCAGCTTGGAGCTTCATTCCCTTCTTATAGCGATTAAGGTACACGCCTGCGATCTTAGGATACTCGAAGCTCTTGAGGGTCTCCCCGCTTACGATAGATGCCACCACTGAAACCTCTTTGCGGGTCAATCCCTGTGCCTCAGCCTTTGCCACACGCTCCGGAGTCCAGAACGCATCGTATTCCTTCTTGAACCTGTCGAAAATCTCCTCCACAGAAGCCGTCCAGTACATCTGATACGTGTCTGGAAGCACCAGGCCAAAGACATCCTCGGGATTGAAGCCATATCCTGCTAGGAAGGCCTCGTCAGAGAGAGCCGAAGCCACAGCAGCAGAGTCAACCATCATCTGCATGGCGATCTTCTTTGCCAGCACGCCTTTCGAACGGATCGTTCCGGAAAGGGTCAGGTTCTGAGGCGTCTGCCAACCGAAGACGATCATCCTAGCCGCATATATACTTGTGCAAGAAGGATCTATCACATAACGTCCCGGTTTCATATTCTGCGCCACATCGACCTTTGCAAAGGCACGTTCCACACTCTTAGGACGCACGACTCCTGCCCCTACACAGAGAGAATCCATAATCTGCTCCACAGGAGTATCCGGATAGACATACAGGACGTACTCCTTCGTAAAATTAGGCTTCTTATTATCTATGTAATACCTTCCGCCGATGAATCCGGCCACACCAGCAAGCACAGCCATTGCGGCCAGCGCTACCCATATTATCTTTGACTTCATATTCATATACACTTTATCTCAACTGCAATACATCTCCCTCGCGGAGGACATGATCCTCACTGATTCCGTTCAGACGGCATAAATTCTTCATCCTTACCGCATACCTCTGGGATATTTCCCACAGAGTCTGACCTTCCTCTACAACATACCTGTCAAGACCAGGATGTGCCGCCTTCTTTTTCTTCTGAAGATAGACTACTGTGCCAGGAAGAAGTTCCGAATCCTCCTTCAGGTCGTTGAACTTAAGAATTTCCTTATGGAACAGTCTGTATGACTTCGCTATGCTCTCATATGTCTCCCCTTCCTCAGCATAGATAAAAGGAACACCGTTCTGGGAGTACATCTGACGGGAGAGAGCGAATCGAAAGACCTCGCGCTGACCGTCCGTCAACGGACGCGCCTGTTCGAGCTGCACTGGAGAGTCCGGAATCTGATGAGCCCTTTCCTCCTTCTCACCAGGCTGTACGGAATCGTAGATATAGAGCTCATACTCCTCGATGATCCTGATCAACTTCTCCGGATACTTTGGATCAGTTGCATAACCGGCTGACTTAAGGCCATATGCCCAACTCTTATAGTCAGTAGACTCATAATCGAAAAGGAACTTATACCTGTCCCTGTACCGAAGGAAGTCGGAGTGGTCCCTAAAAGACTCTTCCGGGCTGTCGTATTTCCTGAAGCACTCTCCTTTGGCGTCGTCATCGTGGTACACCTTTGCTCCGGTCCAAGTGTTATGACACTTGATTCCGAAATGGTTGTTACCCCTGACCGCAAGTTCCGAGAGGCCGTTTCCTGATTCAAGAAGTCCCTGAGCGAGGGTAATGCTGGCTGGAACGCCTGTACGATACATCTCGTCGATCGCCAGGTCTGAGTATTTCTCAATGTATGATTTCTGTGGAGTATCTGCCATGCAGAGGGCTGAAAGCAGAACCACCAATACTGCAAATAATGTTTTCTTCATGACGCGAAGATA
This sequence comes from Bacteroidales bacterium, assembly GCA_017631875.1. Next base: position 29,755 of record JAGBSL010000051.1, read on the forward strand.
ATAAAAAACGTCCAAGTACGAGACGTACCTGGACGTTTAATATTGAGTTTAGTAACGATTACTTACCCTCGAGCTGATCCTTAAGAGCTGCGAGTGCGTCGATGTCACCAAGTGTAGTCTTCTCTACGCTTGAGTTGATCTTCTTCACTGCTCTCTTAGTGCTGTCAGCCTCAGCTGTAGCAGCTGCTACGCGAGCCTCTACTGCTGCTGCATAAGTCTTAGCGTGTGAGAGAGTTGCCTTCTTAGCTGACTTTCTGAGCTCAACAACCTTGAATGCAAGTGTCTCGCCAGCTACTGGCATTGAACCATCCTCCTTAACGAGCTCTCTGTTGAAGCAGAATGCGTCAACGTCGCCCTCGAGCTCTACAACAGCGCCCTTGTCAGTGATCTGAGAGATCTTAGCCTCAACTACAGTACCAACGCTGTACTTAGCCTCAACCTCATCCCATGGGTTAGGGAGGAGCTGCTTGTGACCGAGAGAAAGCTTGTGATGCTCCTCATCGAAATCAAGGATAATAACCTCGATAGTGTCGCCAGCTGCAACAACTTCTGATGGGTGCTTGCTTCTTGTCCAAGAGAGGTCAGTCACGTGTACGAGACCCTCAACGCCTTCCTCGAGCTCAGCGAATACACCGAAGTTAGTGATATTGCGTACAGTTGCTGTGTGCTTTGTTCCAACAGGATACTTCTCACGGATGTTCTCCCATGGGTTAGGAACGAGCTGCTTCAGACCGAGTGACATCTTCTTCTCCTCGCGGTCGAGAGTGAGAACCTGAGCCTCAACCTCTTCACCTACCTTAAGGAAGTCAGAAGCGATGCGGAGCTTAGGAGCCCATGACATCTCAGATACGTGGATAAGACCCTCTACACCTGGCTCGATCTCTACGAACGCACCGTAATCAGCGATGAGAACTACCTTACCCTTAACCTTGTCACCAACCTTGAGGTTTGCATCAAGTGCATCCCAAGGGTGAACCATGAGCTGCTTAAGACCGAGAGCGATTCTCTTCTTAGACTCATCGAAGTCGAGGATAACGACGTTGATCTTCTGATCGAGGGTAACAACCTCCTCTGGGTGGTTGATACGACCCCATGAAAGGTCTGTGATGTGGATGAGACCGTCAACACCGCCGAGGTCAACGAATACACCGTAACCTGTGATGTTCTTGACAGTTCCCTCGAGTACCTGACCCTTCTCGAGCTTGCCGATGATCTCGCTCTTCTGCTGCTCGAGCTCTGCCTCGATGAGAGCCTTGTGAGATACAACTACGTTGCGTGACTCCTGGTTGATCTTAACGATCTTGAAGTCCATAGTTGTGTCAACATACTGATCGTAGTCGCGGATAGGCTTGATATCGATCTGTGAACCTGGGAGGAACGCCTCGAATCCGAATACGTCCACGATCATACCGCCCTTTGTACGTGTCTTCACGTAACCCTTTACGATCTGATCTGCTGCGAATGCGGCATTTACCTCATCCCATGAACGTCTCTGACGAGCCTTCTTGTGTGAAAGGATAAGCTGACCCTTTCTGTCCTCAGTGCTCTCTACATAAACCTCAACCTTGTCGCCTACTGCGAGCTCAGGGTTGTAACGGAACTCAGGAGCCATGATGACACCCTCGCTCTTGTAACCGATGTTAACGATTACCTCTCTCTTGCTGATAGATGTAACAACACCCTCAACAACCTCACCCTCAACTACCTTAGAGAGTGTGCTGTTGTACTGCTCAGCGATTTCCTCTACAGAAGCGCCGTAAACATCATCGCTCTCGAATGCATCCCAGTCGAAATCCTCTGGAGCTACTGAAGCGTTGAGAACAACCTTCTTTGTTTCTTCTACTGCTGGAGCTACCTCTGGAGTAGCCTCAACAACTGTCTTGTTTTCTTCCATTGTAATTAATTGAAAAACAAACTAGTGGGTTAAACATTATTTATTGTGCCTGCCTGAAGCGGCGCAAAAAAGCGCGCTTTGGTCTAAAAAGCGCGCAAAAGTATGGATAATTTTCGGAATTTCAAAGAGTTTCGTCAGTTTATTTTTTCACTCCGTAGGCGAGGTCACCTGCATCGCCAAGTCCGGGAACAATATACGAGTGGCTGGTGAGTTCCTCATCAATAGTTGCGACCCAGAGTGTGACATTCTCTCCTGAAAGATGCTTCTGGAGATACTCTACTGCATAAGCACTCGCGATCGGGCATACAAGGTGGGTATGGAACGGCTCTCCCTCCTCGCAAAGCCTCTTGTAAGCAATCTCGAGAGAGGCACCTGTAGCGAGCATGGTATCAGCAAGGATAAGTGTCTTGCCTGTCAGGTCTGGAGTGCTGGCATATTCGATCTGGATGTGGAAATCCTCTCCCTTGTCATACTTTCTGTATGCAGCGACAAAGGCGTTCTGCGCATCATCGAAATAGTTCAGAATACCCTGATGCAGAGGGAGTCCTGCTCTGAGAATAGTTGCCACGACCACCTTCTCGTCATATGTCGGAACGCTCGCGATACCGAGCGGAGTCACTACTTCCTTAGGTGAGTTCTCCATGGTCTGGCTGATCTCATAAGCGAAAATCTCGCCGAGTCTTTCAAGGTTTCTACGGAATCTCATGCTGTCCTTCTGGACATCCTTGTCGCGCATCTGCGCCACGAACTTGTTGAGGATGGAGTTCTTCTCTCCAAGATTAATGACTTTCATTGTAATAAGGAATTAGATTATGCAAAGATACCCTTATTTTTTCAATTTTCCTCTACCGTCTCATCCGAAAAACTGTAATATGAGTGTCCTGCGACTATGACATGATCCACAAGATGCAGGTCACATGAAGCCAGCGCCTTGCCGAGTTCTCGGGTCTGCCGGATATCCTCGACGCTCGGATACGGGCTTCCGGACGGATGGTTGTGAACCAGTATTATTCCCGAGGCCTTCCTGTCGAGCGCCCGGCGCAATATCACACGCTTATCCACTGAAGTTGAGTCCATCCCGCCTTTGCTGATCATCTCCTTACCTATCAACCTATTGGCATGATTCAAGAAAAGCACCCAACATTCCTCATGGCGGATATCCCTTAACTGCGGCAGCATGTTCATATATACCCTCCGCGGCGAGTCCATCTGCGGCATCTTCCCTACTCCGTCCTCAGCGGCCACACGCTTGCCGAGTTCAAAGGCTGCCGCTACCGCAACCGCCTTCCCCGGCCCTATGCCGTCCACATGACACAGCCTCTCCACCGACATGCCCGCAACCTCAGCCAGTCTCCCGTCAGCCTCGCGGAGAATCTCCCTTGCAACCTCCAGCACATTCTTCTTTCCTGTACCCGTGCGCAGCAGGATAGCCAGCAGTTCTGCATTGCTCAGTGCCGCCGCTCCCTTCTCCACCATCTTTTCGCGTGGCCGTTCGTCCACATTCAGTTCTTTCAGTTTCATGAGGACAAATGTAGAACAGAATATGGCACGACAAAACACTGTCCCTACCTTATTCGGGCAGGGACAGTGCAGATTTTTCTCTTTTTTATAATTTTTTCTTTTTTTTATAATTCCCTACGCAGACGGGCCTTCGGGATGCCAAGCTGATCGCGATATTTAGCAACTGTACGGCGCGCCACCTTATAGCCTTTCTCAGTCATCTTAACCACAAGTTCATCGTCGGTAAGCGGCTTATGCTTGTCCTCATTATCGACACACTCCTGCAGTACCTTCTTGAGCTCTCTTGTCGACACTTCCTCGCCGTCCTGATTTTCAAGACCTTCGGAGAAGAAATACTTGAGCGAATAGATACCGAAATGTGTCTCTATATATTTACTGTTCACGACTCTGGAAATCGTAGATATATCGAACCCTGTCTTCTCTGCGATATCCTTCAGGACCATCGGCTTGAGATTGGTCTCGTCACCGTCGATAAAGTATTCGTGCTGGTAATCAATGATTGCCTGCATAGTGCTCAGAAGCGTGTTATGACGCTGCTTTATCGCCTCTACGAACCACTTTGCCGATTCCAGCTTCTTCTTTACAAAAGACGCAGCTTCCTTCTTTTCACGCTCTGAAGAGGAGGCAGCCTCCATAAGGAGATCTGCATATTTCCTGTTCACGCGAAGCTCCGGAATGGAGAAGCGAGGCATGCTGAGCAGAAGTTTTCCATCCTTGTATTCAAGAAAGAAGTCCGGTATGATCTGTTGAGCCTGATCTGAATACGAGTCATCAATCTGTCCGCCTGGCGAAGGATTGAGCTTCACGATCTTGGCGATCGCAGCCTTCATTTCCTCCTCAGTCAGTCCCATACGGGTCATTATCTTCTGGTAATGCTTGCCTGTAAAATCGACGAAATGATGTTCAAGTATCTTAACCGCATTCTCTACCGCTGGGGATTTCTTGCAACATCTTATCTGCAAAAGGAGACATTCACGCAGGTCGCGGGCACCAACTCCTATCGGTTCGAACTCCTGAATCACTTTAAGCATCTGGAGAACCTCTTCCTCATCTGTCTCGAGGCCAGCCCTGAACGACATGTCGTCGACAAGACTATCTATGCTTCTTCTCAGATATCCTTTGTCATCAAGACTTCCGATGATGAAGGCTGCAACAGCATACTGATGTTCTGAAAGGTTGCGATAACCCAACTGCTCCATCAAGCTCTGGGTAAAGCTTTCCTTTACAGAAAAGGTATTATACTGGGGGCGTTCGTCCTTCGAATAATTGTCAGACCTGAGACGATAGCTCGGGATGGAATCGTCCTCCTTATATTCTGAAAGAGAAACCTCTCTTGGAGCCTCATCGTCGTCCTTATCCTTTGCCGAATCCTCATCCAGCACAGGATTCTCCTCCAGCTCCTTCCTGATCCTCTGCTCGAGTTCCTGTATAGGAAGCTCAATGAGCTTGATGGTCTGGATCTGAAGCGGAGACAGTTTCTGTGTCTGCTTGAGTTCAAGTCCTTGTTTCAACATAATACACTACTATTTAAACCATTAAAATCCTCGCACCACAGGTCTGAGAACCTTCACGGTATCTACCGTATATGCAGCCTCATCATCGACCAGCGGATATCCGATATTCTCTTTTACAACAAAAGCACTCGAAAAATTACCTTTAATGCGCGAAAGAAGCTTCATCGCTTCTGACTTTGTGCGGCAGTCGCCCACTGTCACCTTGAAGTATGGATTGGTGTATGTGCGATATACAGCCACATCAGGATACATGGCCCTGAACCTTATGAGAGTCTGTTCTGACTCATGTCTGGCTGATTGTTTATTATCGAAAAATATCCTGACACGATAACCGGAAAGAGTCCTGTCACCGTTTTTCTGAACATGCTGTCTCATCGACCTCTCAAGAAGTTCCGACTGGTCGATCTCTACAGTCGCAGGATCGCCATCATTGCGCGACGGCATGTCGCGGAACACGTCCTTGCCTACGAGAGCAGAATCTACTGAAGCCTTAGGAACATATACCAAAGAGTCTACGTACTCGTATCCTTCAGGCGCTTCCAGTTCCTGGGCATATGTATTTAAAGATGATGACGCAAAGATGGCAGCGATAGCCGCAAGGTAAATTATAATTTTTCTTTCCATGTCAGTTGTTATAATAGGTCAGTCAGAGGTATATCATTAAATTTCAAACGTTTGGAAATCCCGCCCTTGAGCGTTGCCTTCACAGACACATCCACCATGCATTTGTTCAGAGTCTCCATATCAGTCAAGGAAAGTATCTCCATCAGAGTCACTCCCTGTTCTATGCTGAGTGATGCGTCCAGATGGTAGATTTCTGCGGAACGGGCACGCAGGACGAACGGGTCCATGGTCATCCTACCAAGAACCTTGCCAGAAAGTTTCAGCGAGCCTTCAATTTCCGAAAGACCGACCTGAAAAGCCGGGTTGTCTATTCCCACGGCCAGTCCGACATTGACGCCTCGCAGACCATTGGGAGTTATACTTTCAATCTGTACTGAGGTCACCTCAAGGTCCCTTATGTCCCCACATCCGGTCATACACAAGACAGCTGCACATAGCAGCGCCATAGATAATTTCTGTATCAGTTTCTTCACGTTTACTTACATTAACATTTACGCAAAGATACAATATTCATTTAAATAAACTATCTTTGCCATATTATATAGTATAGATATGATAAGACCTATTATAGACCCATCAAGACCAAAAGTATACATCGAGACATACGGCTGCCAGATGAACGTAAACGACAGTGAAGTGATACTGTCAATCCTTCAGGACGCCGGATATGCCCTTACGGAAAACATCGAGGAGGCGGACGTGATTCTTGCCAATACATGCTCGATCCGCGACAACGCCGAGCAAAGGATCTGGGGAAGGATCGACCAGTTCAAGATCCAGAAGAGAAAGCGCGAAGGCGTGGTTATCGGCATCGTAGGCTGCATGGCGGAAAGACTCAAGGACAAGCTCCTCACAGCAGTGGACCTTGTTGCGGGTCCGGACTCATACAGAAGCCTGCCGTCTCTGCTTGAGGCTGTAGCTCCAGGCTCACCTCAGATCAATGTACTCCTTTCACATGAAGAGACTTACGCAGAGATTTCCCCTGTCAGACTCGATAAGAACGGTGTGTCCGCATTCATCTCTATCATGAGAGGCTGCAACAACGTATGTTCATACTGCGTAGTTCCATATACACGCGGCGCAGAAAGAAGCCGTGACCCGGAGACAATCCTCCGCGAGGCCAAGGAACTGTTCGAGAACGGATACAAGGAGATAACACTACTGGGACAGAACGTAGACTCATACCGCTGGGAAAGCCCTAAGGGCAATGTAAGCTTCGCTCAGCTGCTTGAGGCTGTAGCTAAGATCAGCCCTGAACTCAGAGTGCGTTTCTCTACATCACATCCTAAGGACATAAGCGATGAGGTGATCTACACCATGGCGATGTATGAGAACATCTGCAAGCACATCCATCTTCCGGTACAGTCCGGCAGCAGTATCATGCTGGAGAAGATGAGACGCAAGTACAATAGAGAGTGGTATCTCGAGAGGGTAAAGAAGATCCGCAGCGTCATTCCTGACTGCGGACTCACCACTGACGTTATCGCAGGATTCTGCGGCGAGACAGAGCAGGACCATAAGGACACCCTTACACTCATGGAGGAAGTTGTGTTCGATTCAGCGTTCATGTTCGCATACTCGGAGCGTCCCGGCACTCTCGCATCAAGGAAGTATCCTGACGACATTCCGTATGAGACCAAGACCGCACGCCTGAACGAGATCATCGCGCTCCAGGGCCGCATGAGCCTCAAGAGCAACGAGAAGGAGATCGGAAAGATACAGAAGGTACTCGTGGAAGGTCCGTCAAAGAAGAATCCGGACGAGCTTTGCGGAAGGGCAAGCAGCAACAAGATGTGCGTATTCCCTTCGAGAGGAGAGAAGGCAGGAGACTACTGCTATGTACAGGTAGAGTCAGTGACATCAGCAACGCTCATCTGCAAGAGAATCGACTAACAACCGCATACCATGAAGAAATATATTCTTGCCCTCGACCAGGGAACCAGCAGCTCGAGAGCAATCGTCTTCGACAGCCAGGGAAAGATCAAGGCGACCTCACAGAAGGAGTTCACCCAGATTTTTCCGAAACCGGGCTGGGTCGAGCATAACCCTATGGAGATATGGTCGTCGCAGGCCTCAGTGATCGCCGAGGCGATAACCTCGATAGGCATCAACGGCCACAACATCGCCGGCATAGGTATCACCAATCAGCGCGAGACCACAATCGTATGGGATGCAGAAACAGGAGAGCCAGTTTACAACGCGATCGTATGGCAGGACAGAAGAACATCACGTTTCTGTGACAGACTCAAGAAAAAGAAGGGGCTGATAGACACGATCCGCAGCAAGACCGGCCTGATCATTGACGCATACTTCAGCGCTACTAAAGTACATTGGATATTGGAAAACGTCCCTGGGGCCCGTCAGAGGGCCGAGGAGGGCAAGTTGAAGTTCGGAACCGTGGACACATGGCTCGTGTGGATGCTGACCCGTGGAGAAGTCCATGTGACAGACGTCAGCAACGCATCCAGGACCATGCTCTTCAACATCCACACGCTCGAGTGGGACAAGGAGCTTCTGGAGCTGTTCAACATTCCTATGTCCATGATGCCTGATGTGAAGTCTTCAAGCGAGATCTATGGATATACAAAAGGAACCATATTCGCATGTGAAGTGCCTATCGGAGGCATTGCCGGCGACCAGCAGGCAGCACTTTTCGGCCAGATGTGTACCGAGCCCGGATCGGTAAAGAACACTTACGGAACAGGATGCTTCCTGCTGATGAACAGCGGTGAGAAGCCTATCATGTCGGAAAACAATCTGCTGACCACCATCGCATGGAAGATCGGCGATACAGTGAACTATGCCCTCGAAGGCAGCATCTTCGTTGCCGGCTCGGTGGTACAGTGGCTGCGTGACGGCCTGGGCATCATCAGGACCTCAAAGGATGTCGAGAAACTCGCCACAAGCGTTCCTGATAACGGAGGAGTCTACTTTGTCCCTGCACTGACAGGTCTCGGAGCTCCGCATTGGGACCAGTATGCCAAGGGAAGCATCTACGGAATAACCAGAGGCACTACAGCAGGACACATCGCCCGTGCTGCTCTCGAAGGTGTGGCATTCCAGACCATGGACATCGTAAGGGCTATGGAAAAGGATGCCGGCTGCCCTCTGAAGGAGCTGAAGGTCGATGGCGGAGCGACTGCCAACAACCTCATGATGCAGTTCCAGGCAGACATTCTCGGCACATCCGTGATCAGGCCTAAGGTAACAGAGACGACAGCCCTTGGAGCGGCATATCTCGCAGGACTCGCAGTAGGCTATTGGGAAAGTATAGACCACATCAAGAGCCAGTGGGGCGTAGAGCGGGAGTTCACTCCGCAGGCCGACGAGGAGACAGTACAGAACCTCAGAGAGGGTTGGGCTGACGCAATCAGGAGAACACTAACCGATAAACAATAACCATATGACACTTCTGACCAAATGCATCTTCGAGTTCCTCGGAACCATGGTGCTCATTCTTCTTGGTGACGGCGTATGCGCTGCGACCAGTCTGAACAAAAGCAAGGCGCAAGGTGCCGGATGGGTGGTGATCACACTCGGATGGGGCTTCGCCGTAATGGTGGGAGTCTTCATCTCCGGATCCATCTCGGGAGCGCATCTTAACCCTGCAGTCAGCATCGGATGTGCTTTGGCAGGCACGATGGACTGGAGTGCCGTACCTGGCTATGTTATCGCGCAGATGCTCGGAGGATTCACAGGAGCGCTGCTAGTATGGCTTTTCTATAAGGACCATTATGACGCAACAGAAGACCCTGATACAAAACTGGGAACCTTCTGTACAATGCCGGCCATCGAAGGCCACAAGATCAGAAACTTCTTCTGCGAGACCTTAGCGACATGGCTGCTGGTATTCGTGATCCTTGTATTCGGATTCGATGCCAATGTTCCGACTCTTGATATCGAAGGAGCACACCTCCATATCGGAATGGGAGAGCTCGGAGCCTTCCCTGTAACATGCCTGATCATGGCGATCGGTATGTCACTCGGAGGAGCTACTGGATATGCGATCAATCCTGCCCGCGACCTCGCTCCACGCATCGCACACGCGGTCCTTCCGATGAAGAACAAGAGGGACAGCGGCTGGGCATACAGCTGGGTACCGGTTGCCGGTCCGATTGTCGGAGCAACCCTCGCCGCCCTGACTTACCAGCTTCTATTCTAGCTGATGACATAAATGAAAAGCCGTCTTCCGACGTGGTTTCTACCACTCTACCGGAAGGCGGTTTTTTGTATCATATTCGGCGAAGGAGTTGAAATCGTATAGCCAATCCGGGCCGCATGCCAGCTTATGGATACGGTACCAGATGGCTTCTCGGGACGGGGCATTGAAAGCACCCTGATTGTCCTTCATTATGCTGGTGTATGTCGGGCGCCATACTCCGCCGCCATAGCCCAGGGCTCCTTCAAACATGCCTTCGGGTTCAGAAGCATATCGTTCATCAGAAAGGATGTGGGCCCATTTCACTTTCGACGGATCATCTGTAAAGTCAACATTTCTATACCAGCCGAATTTTTCATTCGCTCTTTTAAGATCCTTTTCGGATTGCGAAATCATGTCATCCGAACCGCCAACATACTCATCTGCAAGCTTTGCAAAGCCATGTCCGCCTGCCTCATGCTGTATCAGGCCACGGAAGTCCATCTTCTTCTGGACCTTTGGAATGTATGACACCGTCTTACCATTGCCCCAGTCACCGCTTTCAGGGACATACATGTATGTAGAGCCTCCGAACTGCGTGGAATTGACGACCGTGATGACCAAAGCATTCTCGACCCTTTCAGGAGTCAATGCCTTCGAGGCATATTGGAAGCACAACTCGTCATTTCCTGCAATCGAAGTTCCAGCACCATACGACACTCCCAACCTTGATCCTCCTTCTGACACGACATTGACCATATAGACATTGAAGAGATGCCTATAACTCTGATACGGCTCTACCTCAAAGAAATACTCCATGGCCTCGCGCATCACGGCCTCATATGTGCCATCGGAAATAGACTGTGCGTCGTAGGAATCTCCCAGAAGCACGATATCGATTCCATTTCCTTCAGAGGCAGCCTGCAGGACTGTCACTTCTCCATCAACCACATCAGGATATTCCACAGGAGGCTCAGGGTCCTGATCAGGCAGCGGCGCCAGTTTTCCGAATGCATTCTCCAATACTTCAAGTACTTCCGCTTCTGTACCGGTCACTGGATTAACGACATAATATCCGTCTGGACCGACGAGTGCCACATTGCTGTTGATGAAGTCAGATACCGACTGATTGGCGTACACTAAACTATAGACACAAGGCCAATCCAGTCCCAGATGAAGGAAATTGTATGGTTTACGCGGATAGCAGACCAACACACCCAGACCATGATCCTTGTAGTTCTCATACCACCTGACTATCTCCGGATCAGGTTCAGCTGCACCGCATCTGTATATAAGAGTATAACTGTTGGACTGATATAGGCTTTTGGTATAACTCTGAGTCTGCGTTCCTTCTTCATATATATAAACCATGTTCGGAGCATCGATTCTTGAACCGGTAAGATCGAATCCTTCACCTTCCTGCGGAAGGATGTATCTCATATACAGCTCAAAGAAAGGATTGTCGCACAGTTCGTCAGGTATCCTGCCTGACAACTGGTTGCCATGCATGAACACTGACTTGGATTGGCATATCAGATTAGTATACGAAGCAGGTATAGTGCCGGTAAACTGATTGTTGTACAGACGCAGAGATCTAAGATTCTTCGCATACGCAAACAGTTCAGGAAGGTCACCGGAAATATTATTGTCTGAAAGATCGATGACTGACGAACGGATGTCTTCCACAGACTTTGGAAGCTCAATGGCCTCCAATTGACAATCATAAAGTTCAACATGATTCAGACGGAATATTCCAGAAGGAACCGTGCCCGATATAGGATTATCATAGAGAGAAAGACTCTGCACTTCCGACAAATCCCCTATGGACTTTGGCAGACTGCCTTTGAGATTGTTTCTGGCCAAAGATACTGCGTATACCTTGTCCCCACTATTCTGATAGTCCATTTCATCGTATGTATAGATTCCATACCACTCGGAGAGAGGCTTGTCCGAACACCAGTTTGCGTTGTTTTTCCAGTTGTCACCGTCTGTGCTGTTATACAGGTCAACGAGAGCCTGTCTGACCTTATCCAGATCCTGAGACTCAGGATCGAAGCTCTGATAAATGCTGTACACAACCCTTGCAGTGCCGTCGAGAGACTCCGCTACGACATAAGCCCATCGTGTTTTCCCGAAGTTAGGATCCACGGTTATATAGAACTTTCTCATGCCGGAATCCTTTGTCTTGACGATATGCACCCAATCAGGATTACCCTCGACCTCAACTGTGAACTCCTTATTATATATGAACGTCAGGATAAGATCCCCACCAGACTGAGGGACAGATGTATAGGTGCTGTATTTATCAAATCCGTCATAAGGATATTCAAGGTAACCGATTGATCCCAGATCACATATAAGAGTCTCTGACTGGACACTTGATGTCGACCTTCGGGACAGATTGAATCTGCCCGACTCGTTTTCCACAACGACATAGAAGCCTTCGTCAAAAACATTAGGAAGGACGGCTATGTAATAATCTCCCGGTTCAAAATACTCCCCTTTCGGCTTCAGGACCACATTGGATGCGGAATTCGCCAGTGGATATACACTCTTTTCGGTATCGTTGCAATCGATGTAGAACTCTCCCGATATTCTCACCCCATCATAAGAAATGATTGAGATTGCAGTAATTTTTCCGGCTTCAGGCGTGACAGTGAGTTTCAGATAAGATATCACGCTCTTGAACTTCAGGTTCATATCAGCCGAGGAGGTCGATGCCACCGAGATCGCCGTCCCCGCTGGTATGCCACCTTTCACAGCAGTCTGTACAGTCGGAAGGTTCAAGGCCACTCCGGACTGATCGCCAGGCGAGAAATACTCCAAGGCAGAAGCTGGATACACAGCATAGTACTCCTCACTCTGCATCACCTTTCCTGACGCATAGCCGTTCCTGAGCTTCAACGGAGCTTCAGCTCCGCTCACAGCTATATGATCATCGGCGGACAATCCAAGGTCATCGACAATGCCGCCTTCCTCAAAGGACACCGCAAAGGTGGATTTCGCAATGACTCCTATCTGCCCTTCTCTTTGACATGAGAAAGCCACAGCGGTCATTGCCACAAGCAATACGATGTATCTTAGAGAAAGTTTCATCATTCTATGACACTCGCATTCTTCAATGCTGTCTTGATAATCTCATCCACCGGCATGTAGAAGCGATAGAAGGCCTCCTCATCGAGTTTAGAGTAGCGGCCGACAAGAGCTTTGATCTGCGGCATCATGTATTCGCGGGACTTCTCCCATTCGCCCGGAGCCGGCCTGATGCCGTCTACACGGGCTGCAAAGTCAAGGAACTGCTGATCAAGTGCGATTTCCTCTAAATAACGCTCAAGTCTGCTGAAATCATCGATAGTCGGAAGGACTGCCTTATACTTGTCAAACATCGCCGAGGCAAACCTCATGGTTGTCGCCTTCTTGTTGCACCTGATGAAGAAGTCGGTAGCCTTCGTAGTGTCGATAGGGACGAACACATCCGGAATGATTCCGCCTCCACCATATACAGGACGTCCTTTCTTTGTGTAATATACGGCAGTGGTATCTACCTTCATGCTGTCGGCAGAGACCATCTCACCGCTGGCATATCGTTCGAATATGTCATAGTCATAATCCTCGCCGTACGGCTTCTGGATGCAGCGTCCTGACGGTGTGTGGAAACGGGCCACAGTCAGGCGGATGCCGGAACCGTCCGTGAAATTGATAGGTTCCTGGACAAGTCCCTTTCCGAAA
>JAGBSL010000016.1 GCA_017631875.1 Bacteroidales bacterium
CTGTGCATCAAGTTCAGGAGTCCTCTTTGCGCCCATAGAGAGAGGGCAGATGTAGTCGAATACGTCAGGGTACATTCCGGCTGCAGCGATAGTGTGGCCGCCACCCATAGAGAGACCTGCGATAGCTCTGTGTGACTTCTTCGCCACTGTGCGGTAGTTCTTCTCGACAAAAGGAACGATCTCCTCTACGAGACTCCTTACATAAAGGCTTCTGTTCTCAGGATTTCTCCAGTCATACTCGGTTGTCGGGAGTCCGAAGGTCTGAGCAGCCTGCTGGTTAGGGTTGCCGTTGGGCATGACCACGATCATAGGCTCTGCGAGTCCCTTTGCGATGAGGTTATCGAGGATCTGAGCTGTACGGCCCATTGAGCACCATGCCTCCTCGTCTCCACCCGCTCCGTGAAGGAGGTAAAGAACCGGGTACTTGGCCTTAGGGTTAGTCTCATATCCATAAGGAGTATAGACTGTAAGTCGGCGATTGATGCCCAGAATCTTGCTGTCATACCAAGGATGGCTTACAGTGCCTCTCTGTTCTGCAGGCTTGTAGTTCTCAGTGCGCTCGCCGTCAACAAGGAGCATGCTGAGATAGCGTGAGCCGTCACGCTGAACCATCACGTTCTGCGGGTCGTTTACAGATACTCCGTCAGCTACGAAGTTGTAAGTGTAGATTTCCGGGTCAGGGAGAGGGATGGTCACTTCCCATACGTTGTTCTCGCCACGCTTCATGTCGATAGTGTCGCCCCAAGGGTTTGGCATCCATGAGCCGCTGAGTTTTACGACTGTGGCGTAATCTGCTTTAAGTCTGAATGTTACGCTGTCATTCTGTATCTCGGGAGAGATTACGGGTTTCTGTCCCCGGAAAGCGAAGTTTGTGAGTTCCTGGGCGCAGAGAGCACCGGCTGCAAGTAGCAGCGAGGCAAAAATTGAGGTTATTCGTTTCATAGTTATATAATTTTGGCTGTCCCTTAGAGACAGCCAAAGTTAATATTAAAGTGTTAAAGTTCCAATGAATTCGGCTGCAGCCTCCATCTTGGTGCGGATCTGTTCTGTGCAGAGGTTGCCGAGGCTGCCGAGTGAAGTGTGATTCAGATCGGCCGGCGTAAGCTGACCGTTAGTCTTGCCTTCCGCTCCTTGATAACGGAACTTTCCTTCGTTCACCTCGATGCCGACTGATTTGTAGGCGTCTCTGAAAGGCATCCCTGCCAGTGTACGGCGGTTGACCTCCTCTACGGTAAACAGATAGTCGTATATGGGTGCGTCAAGGATATTCTCGTTGACGATAATGTGCTGGAGCATGTATTCTGCCATCTGCAGGCACTTGTGCATAAGTTCCAGAGTAGGGAAGAGGATGTCCTTCAGGAGCTGGAACTCCCTGTGGTATCCGTGCGGCATGTTGCTGCAGAGCATGCTGATCTGGGTCTCGGTCGCCATGATCCTGTTGCAGTTTCCGCGCATGATCTCCCAGACATCAGGGTTCTTCTTGTGTGGCATTATGCTTGAGCCGGTAGTGAGTTCGTCCGGGAACCTGATGAATCCGTAATTGGGACTCATGTACATGCAGCAATCTGCGGCGAACTTGTTGAGTGTCAGGGCAATTGCTCCCATTGCCGACGCTACGGCACGCTCTGACTTACCACGGCTGAGCTGGGCTGCAACCACATTGTAGTCAAGACTTCCGAAGCCAAGCAGGTCAGTGGTCATCTGTCTGTCAAGCGGGAATGAGCTTCCATATCCAGCCGCAGAACCGAGAGGGTTCTGGTCGGTTACATTGAACGCTCCGCGGAGCATGTACATGTCATCAGCAAGAGCTTCTGCATATGCTCCGAACCATAGCCCGAATGAGGAGGGCATGGCTACCTGACCGTGTGTATATCCTGGAAGCAGTGTCTCCTTATGCTTCTCGCTGAGTGTCTGGAGGGTGTCGAACAGTGTCAGCACTTCGTTCCTCAGCATCAATACCTCGTCTTTAAGGAACAGCTTTACGTCCACCAGTACCTGATCGTTGCGTGAGCGTCCGGAATGGATCTTCTTACCGATGTCGCCAAGACGGCGTGTCAGAAGAAGCTCCACCTGTGAGTGGATGTCTTCTACGTCGTCTTCCAGGATGAATTCTCCCGCCTCGATCTCAGACAGAATCTGCTTTAGTGCTGCGGTCAGTGTCCTGAGTTCTTCCGCTGTCAGCAAACCGATGGATTCCAGCATCTTTATGTGGGCCATCGATCCGATAACATCATATTTGGCCAGACGCATGTCAAGTATCCTGTCGTTACCTACTGTAAAATCGTCTACCAAATCAGTCGCCTGTGTTCCTTTACTCCAAAGTGTACTCATATCTGTTCCTATCTGTCATCTTTTTACTTCATTCTGTCATCTCGAGCGAAGTCGAGAGATCTAATGAATTTAATATATGTTTCTATTCCTTCTTTCAGTTCTTCTACGGTCACGTACTCGTCCTTCCGGTGTGATCGGTTGGAGTCTCCGGGACCCATCTTGATTGCATCGCATGTGATTCTCATCCAGTCGGAAGTGGTTGCTGATGAGAATGTTTCTATGCCCATGTCCTCAGCTGTTTTCTGTAGTGGGGAGTCTTCATGTGTCGCGCTTGACCTGTTTGCCAGATTCCTTGGCTTGAGTTCGCTTTCGCATATTTTCTGAAGCTCGTAAAGGATCTCCTCGTTGCTGTACTGTTCGGTCGGGCGTATGTCAATGACAAAGTCGCATCGGTCCGGAATGACGTTGTGGGCGCTTCCGGCATTGATTTGGGTTACATTGAGGTTGACTTTGCCCATCTTTGGGGACACTTTCTCAAATTCATGTTTGCGCAGTCTTTCAATGTCCTCTAGTGCAATGTAAAGTGCATTTTTGCCTTCGTTCCTGGCTGCGTGACCGCTTATTCCATGCGCTGTCGCGTCTATGACAAGAAGTCCTCTTTCAGATGTGGCTGCCTTCATTCCTGTCGGCTCTCCGATGATGGCGTAATCAATCCGATTGAGTCGCTTGTCCCATAAACCTGTCATTCCGCCTTTGCCGGATCTCTCCTCTTCGCATGTAAGTACCAATGTCAGATTTGTAGCAGTGGTGCAGGTGTTAAAAACAACCCCTCCCACTCCTTCGGAGCGGGTCCCTCCCCCTGCGGCCAGGGGGGTAGCACGGTTTTTAACACCTGCACCACTGCTTATGGTCTCACAGAAGAATCTGTAAGCAGCAATCATAGAGACGACAGAAGCTCCGTCGTCATTGCTGCCAAGGCCCTGGATCATATCAGTCGGGCAATTCTCCGGTTTATATGGGTCGAAGGTATATCCTTCACATGGATCCACCGTGTCAATATGAGCGCAAAGCATCAAAGTCGGCTTGGATGGGTCAACAATATGCTCTGCAATGATATTGTTCCCGACCCTCTCATGCTCCACACCCTTCGCTGTGAGCCAATTGCTGATATGACTGCACACGGCATCCTCGTGAAACGACGGCGACGGAATCGCCACCATCTCTCTCAGCAGTTCAACCGCCTCAGCAGTCAGTTTCTCTATGTTTTTGCTGTCAGTCATATTATATCAATGTTGTTCCGATCGGTTTAAGCAGGTTGCAGGCATGCTTGATGAGCACTTTGCCCACACCGCTGTCTATAGCTTTGAATGCGTTCGCCAGTTTCGGAATCATTCCGTCCGCCACCCTTCCTTCTGCCTTCAGTCCCTCGAATCTTTTGCGGTCCATTTCCGGAATTACACTGCTGTCGTCATCCTTGTCATACAGCACTCCATCCTTCTCAAAACAATATATGAGTTCGGTCTCATGTGTCAGTCTTCCGTCATCACTGCAATGCGTGCATTCCTCGCACCTGCAGCAGACTTCTCTCGGCGATCTGTATCTGTAGCCCGCCATAGCTACGGCTATTGATGATGCTATCGTGTCGGCATTGGTGTTCAGCAGGTTGCCTTCTCCGTCATGATTGATTGCGTTGAATACCGGCACTATGCCTTTTTCAAGCAGCGAATATATGAACTTTGCATTCACGCTTTCCGGAGTGACATCTCCGACATATCCGTAGTCTACGCTTTCGCCGAGGCTCTCCACATGCACCGGAGCCCTTTTCGCTGCCTTGATCGCATTGCCGTCCGCTCCACTGAGCCCTATGGCATTGCACCCCTCTGCCTGAAGAAGTGCCGTGATGTGCTTGCTGCACCATCCGGCATACACCATAGTGACGACCTTCAGGGTCTCCTCATCCGTCACCCTTCTGCCTTCGATCATCTGCGGCACCCTCCCCATTGCCTTCTGCATCTGGCTTGCCATCACTCCGCCGCCATGCACCAGCACCTTCATGCCCGGCATAGCCGCAAAATCCTTGACAAACTCCCTCAGCAGCTCGGGATTGTCCACAATATTTCCTCCTATCTTAACAACTTTGATCATAGCCCTAATAAAATTTCCTTCAGGATGGTCTGGGCGGAGACGACGCGGTTGGCGGCTTGCGGGATGACCAAAGACTGAGGACTTTCGATTACCTCGTCGGTCACGATCATGTTGCGGCGTACAGGGAGGCAGTGCATGAAGAAGGCGTTGTTGGTCAGGGCCATCTTTTCAGCGTCTACCGTCCAGTCGCGGTCGGTGCAGAGGACCTTGCCATAGTTGTCTCCTGCGTATGCCGACCAGTTTTTGGCGTATATGAAGTCTGCTCCTTCAAATGCCTTGCGCTGGTCATATTCTACCTTGGCGCGGCCTACGAACTCCGGTGCGAGTTCATATCCCTCGGGATGGGTAATTACGAACTCGTAGTCTGTCATGTTGATGCCCTCGGCAAATGAGTTAGGAACAGCCTGCGGGAGTGCCTTAGGGTGTGGAGCCCATGTAAGGACGATCTTCGGCTTCGCAGTCTTTTTATGTTCCTCGATGGTGAGAAGATCTGCGAGAGTCTGGAGCGGATGTCTTGTGGCTGCTTCCATGCTGAAGACAGGCTTGCCGGAATACTTTATGAACTGATTGATGATCACTTCGTTATAATCTTTGTCTCTGTCTTCCAGGCCAGCAAATGCGCGTACTCCGATCACGTCGCAGTAGCTGCCCATTACAGGGATTGCCTCAAGCAGGTGTTCAGGCTTGTCGCCGTCCATGATTACTCCGTGTTCGGTCTCAAGTTTCCATGCTCCCTGGTTCACGTCGAGTACGATTACGTTCATTCCGAGGTTCAGTGCAGCCTTCTGGGTACTGAGACGTGTACGGAGACTCGAGTTGAAGAATATCATCAGAAGTGTCTTGTTCTTTCCAAGCTCCTGGTCAGCAAACGGATTTGCCTTTACATATTTTGCTTCCTCGATTGTCTTGCCGAGGTCTTGAAGTTGTGTTATAGATGTGAAATGTCTCATAATGTCAGTTCCTTCCAAGCTTTTACAAATGATTCGGCTGTCTCTAGAGAGATTGTCAGCGAAGGGAGGAGGCGGATTACGCCTGCTCCGGCTGCTCCTGTGAAGAAGTGCTTCTCAAACAGCAGCCTGTTGCGCAGTCCGACATATTCCTCTTTGAGTTCAAGACCGATCATCAGTCCCTTGCCTCTGTATTCCTTTACTGCCTTGTCGTCCTTGAAAGCCTGCTCGAAATACTCTCCTATCCTGGCAGCGTTCTCGATAAGGTTTTCATTCTCGATGATATCAAGGACTGCCAGCGCTGCAGTACAAGCGAGGTGGTTGCCTCCGAATGTGGTGCCCAGCATGCCGTGAACCGGCTTGATCGAAGGGCTGATCAGCACGCCGCCGATAGGGAAGCCGTTGGCCATGCCTTTGGCCATGGTTATGATGTCTGCACTTACTCCATGGTGCTGGTGTGCGAAGAATTTGCCTGTTCTTCCATAACCGGACTGGATCTCATCCAGAATCAACAGGCAGCCATATTTGTCGCAAAGTGTGCGGAGGCCGTTGAGGAAATCGCAAGTCGGCTCGTAGATGCCGGCCACTCCCTGGATGCCTTCGATGATGACGGCGGCAAAGCCGCCTTTAGAAAGCTCATTGTCTACCGCCTCAAGGTCATTGAGCGGAACAAATACAATGTTTGCAGTCTCGTTGAACGGAGCCTGGATCTTCGGATTGTCAGTCGCAGCGACTGCGCCTGATGTCCTGCCATGGAATGCCTTCTTGAATGCAAGCACCTTTGGCTTGCCGGTGTGGAATGATGCTACCTTGAGAGCGTTCTCATTGGCTTCGGCTCCGCTGTTGCAGAGAAAGAGGGCGTAGTCATCATATCCGCAGACCTTGCCAAGACGGGCAGCGAGATCCTTCTGGAGCTGATTCTGCACGGCATTGGAATAAAATCCAAGATTGCCGAGCTGCTCGGAAAGCTTCTTTACGTAATGTGGGTGGCAATGGCCTACAGAGATTACGGCATGACCGCCGTAAAGGTCGGTATAGACCTCTCCGTTCTTATCCCAGAGTGTTGTGTCCAAGCCTTTTACGGGCTCGATATCCCATAGTGGGTATACGTCGAATAGATTCATGATCTTAAAATTAAAATGCAGATGGCTTCAGGCGCAGTCCTGTGTCTTCCGGAAGGCCGAACATCAGGTTCATGTTCTGGACTGCCTGCCCTGCCGCACCCTTAACCAGATTGTCGATCGCTGATGCGATGTGTACATAACCGTCATGCAGTTCCACATGCACCAGCCCCTTGTTGGTGTTGACTACCTCCTTCATGGAAATGCCTTCCTTCGAGTGGAATACGAAAGGCGATGATGCATAATAATCCTCATATAGCTTCTGGTACTCCTCAAGGCTCATGCCCTCGGCCGCGCGAGTGTAAACGCTGGCGAAGATGCCCCTTGCGAAGTCGCCTCTGAGCGGAACAAAGTTTACTGTGCACTCCTTGCCGCCGACCCTGTGCAGGTTCTGCTTTATCTCTGCCAGGTGCTGGTGCGAGAACAGTTTGTATATCGAGATGTTGTCGTTACGATAGCTGAAATGGGTGGTCTCACCTGGCTTCTTTCCCGCACCGGTCGATCCTGTGATCGCTGTCACGTGGACCTCGTCGTTTATAAGACCTGCTGCTGCCAATGGAAGCAGCGCAAGCTGGATTGCAGTAGCGAAGCATCCCGGATTGGCGATATCATGAGCCTCACGTACCTGTTCCCGGGCGCTCTCGCAAAGACCGTACACGAAATGCCTTCCGGCATAATCTCCATCGAGTCTGAAATCATTTCCGAGGTCAATGATCCTGCACGATGGCTTAAGCTCGTGTGTGTCGACGAATTGTCTTGATATGCCATGTCCGAGGCAGAGGAATACCACGTCAGGGTCATTCAGCTCTGTGCCGAAACACAGGTCAGTCTCGCCTATGAGGTCGCGGTGCACCTCCCAGACAGATGTGCTTTCGGATGATGTGGTTGTCGCAGCGACAATCTCCACCGAAGGGTGATTGAGGAGAATCCTGAACAGTTCTCCTCCTGTATAACCTGTCCCGCCTGCTATGGCTACGCGTATCTTACTCATCTAATGTTCCGTTGATTGCATAATAGATCTTGAGAGGGTTGGCTATCACTTTCGTGAAGCCGATCACGTCGCGTCCTGTGTATGAGTTGTTCACCTCGCCGTATGTGCTGAACTTTGAGTTCATGAGGTCATGCTCGCTTGTGCAGCCCAGAACCGAGAAGTGATAAGGCATAAGCGCTACTTCAACCTCACCTGTCACGTTCTGCTCGATGCTGTCCATCATTGCCTCCATATCTCTGCATACGGGGTCGAGGTACATTGCCTCATGCATCTGCTGTCCGTACCATCCTGCAATCTGGTCCTTCCAGTAAAGCTGTCCCTTTGTAAGGGTGTGCTTCTCAAGAAGGTGATGAGCCTTCACGAGGATAAGCGGTGCTGCGGCCTCGAAGCCTACGCGTCCCTTGATGCCGATGATGGTGTCACCGATATGGATGTCGCGTCCGATGCCGAATGGGCCCGCGGCTGCACGTACGGCCTTGATGACCTCCACCGGAGACATCTTCGCGCCGTTGAATGAGACAGGCTCGCCCTTTTCAAAGCCGATCCTGATGTGCTCTGGCTCAGTCTTGGTCACCTTTGTAGGGTATGCCTCTTCAGGAAGGTATCCGCTTGAAGAAAGTGTCTCTACACCTCCGATGCTGGTTCCCCAAAGTCCCTGGTTGATAGAATATTTTGCCTTCTCCCATGAGAAGTCGAATCCATGCTTCTGAAGGTAGTCGATCTCATACTGGCGTGTGAACCCCTCGTCACGTACAGGAGCTATGATCTGTACCTCCGGAGCCAGGATCTCGAACACGATGTCGAAGCGCACCTGGTCGTTGCCAGCCGCAGTACTGCCGTGAGCTACATAGCCTGCTCCGAGCTTCTTTACATGCTTCAGAACCTCGAGAGCCTGGAACACTCTCTCAGAGCTGACAGAAAGAGGGTACGTCGCATTCTTGAGGATGTTTCCGTAGATGAGGTACTTGATACCTTTATTATAATATGTGTCTACTGCGTCGATTGTGGTATGCGAAGCGGCACCAAGCGTGAGTGCGCGATCTTCGATAGCCTTTTCCTCTTCTGCTGAGAAGCCGCCTGTATTTACCATTATAGTGTGGACCTCAAGTCCTTTCTCATTCTTGAGATATGGGACACAGAATGATGTGTCCAGTCCGCCGCTGAAGGCGAGTACAACCTTGTTGTTCATGTTTATAAGTTTACGTGATTATTCATTGTTCTTTGTTCCCCGTCTTTCATGTTGAGGATTTCGGGGTGTGCCGGACTCTTTACCTCGATGTGCTCAGCCGGGTCGTAAAGAAGACCTGTACACAGGCACATTCGGTATTCGTTCGCCTCAAGGATCTGGTAGTTCCTGCATCCC
Source organism: Bacteroidales bacterium (assembly GCA_017631875.1). The sequence continues at coordinate 8,839 of JAGBSL010000016.1, forward strand.
TGGCAGCCTTTCCAGAATTCAGGATCATCTGTGAGCGCTGCGAAAGTTACAGGCCTGAAGCCGAGCTCATAATTCATCTTCATGACGGCTGCTCCTGTGGTGATGCTGAAGATCTTCGCATTGGGGAATCTTTCGCGTGAGAGCTGGAACACTCTCTCCTTTATCCTCATCGCCAGACCGATACCTCGGAACTTATGTGCCACAATCAATCCTGAGTTGGCTACGTATTCCTTGCCGCCCCAAGTCTCAATATATGAGAATCCGGCAAATTCACCTTTGTCGCTTACTGCGATAATGGCCTTGCCCGCTGCCATTTTCTCCTGGATGTATTCAGGGGTTCTTCTGGCGATACCTGTTCCTCGTTCGCGGGCAGACAAAAGGATTTCTTCGCAGATTTCATCTGCGTACACAAAGTGGCTTGCATCAGCCACCAATACATCAATATGCATGGATGTCTAATTCAGAATTAAAAGATATTTTACGGATTGCCCTCACTTTGAGGGAAGTCGATAGGGATCCTAACGGCAAGACAAACCGAGATTGTCAATTGCAATTGGGAGGGAATTGCTTCGAGAGCCCCTCCTAAAGTCGGACAAATATGTATCCCTTGACGTTCATATGAGGACAAATTTAATGAAAATATCAATAAAATGCTAACTTTGCCGAGAATTATCCATGCAACAGCATGTCAAAAAGTCGTATCAGTGGCAAAGACGAAGAAAAAAAGCATTAAGGGTGTCGATCCGGAATATCTGAAGAAGCAGAAAGAAGCGTTAGTTCGTCGACACAGACAGGTGATCTATCTAAACGACAGTGAAATGGCAGCTATACGCCAGTATTGTGAAAAGTTTCGTGTTGGTACAAAGGCTGTCCTCTTCCGTGAAGCGATCATGGAGAAGATACTGAAGGAACTGGATGACAATCACCCTACATTATTTTAATATATACTATGAAGAAGTTTATCGTTGTGGCCCTTATGGCCATGTTCTGCGTGACAATGCAGGCTCAGGAAATAAAGACAGAAACAACTCAGCAGATGACAGGAGAAGATTATAGAATCGTCAGTGACGAGGTTATCGACGGCGTTCGATATGTGGTGGCAGCGCCGAGTGCGCTCGTCTGCTCGAAGCAGATAGACATTCAGATCAAGGATGGCGTTATCCTTTCGGTTAAGTATACCAGAGGATGCGACGGCAATGCCAAGGGCATCGGAGCTTTGATTCAGGGAATGACCGTGGAAGAGGCAATAAGACGTCTTGAAGGCATAACTTGCGGCAAAAGACCTACTTCGTGTCCTGATCAGCTGGCTAAAGTGCTGAAGAGCTTATAATAAAAAAGTCCGATCAATTTGATCGGACTTTTTTATTGATCGGACATTTTTTATTTTCTCGCTTCGTTGTAGCAGTGGCGGCAGAGAGGTTCGTAGATATCGGTCTCTCCGAGGACCACAAGCTCGTCACTCTTGGAAAGTCTGTGGGAGTGGTTTGCAGGACTTCCGCATCTTACGCATATAGCGTGAACCTTCTGGATGTCTTCAGCGACTGCCATGAGCGCAGGCATAGGACCGAACGGTTTGCCGAGAAAGTCTGTATCGAGACCGGCGATGATCACTCTTACCCCGCGATTTGCGAGAGTCTGTACGACTTCTACGATAGAATCATCAAAGAACTGAGCTTCATCGATTCCTACAACCTCTACGTCAGAGGCAATCTCCAGCATGCGTGCAGGAGAGCTGATAGGTGTTGATGGTATGCTGTGCGCGTCGTGTGAAACCACTTCGTCTTCTGAATATCTTACATCGATGCAAGGCTTGTATATCGCCACTTTCAGCTTGGCGAACTGCGCCCTCTTCATTCTTCTGATAAGTTCTTCAGTTTTACCTGAAAACATCGAGCCGCAGATTACTTCGATTGAGCCCGCTTTTTTTGCACTTTCTAAAAACATTTCCTTACTTTTGTAGATTGAGAACGCAAATATAGAAATTTATTGCCTTATGGAAAATAGACAACAGCAAATTTTGGCCGAAATCCAGGAGTTGATGTCATCGGTAAGAAGTCAGCTGGAAAAGCTTGACGCAAAGATGCAGGAGTTTCAGCAAGTCGTTGACCCTCAGGGAGATATGGCTATTCCGATTGATATTGATATCGATGAGTCGTATCTTAATGAGGAGATCGTTGTAGAGGCTGATCTTGATCTTCCGGAGACTCAGGAGACTGAGCCAGAGACTGTTGTGGAAATAGCAGAAGAGCCTGTTGCAGAAGAGACTCCAGTCCCTGTGGTCGATGTTGAGCCTGAAGTGGAAATTGAGCCTGTTGTCGAGCCAGAACCAGAGCCAGAACCAGAGCCAGAGCCGGAACCAGAAGTAGAACCGGAACCAGAGGTGGAAGAGGAGCCAGTAGTTGAAGTGGAGCCGGTAGTAGAGATCGAACCACTTCCAGAGGTGTTCCCGGAGCCTGAAGTTGACGACGACGATGACCTTCCGCTTTTTGCGGAGCCGGAATCTATATTTGAAGCTGCTCAGAAATCGCCGAAGGCCCGTAAGGCTGTGCTTGATGTCATGGAGGACAAACAGGCATGGAGAACCGATATTCCTGGCGCTCCTGTAAAGGATATCCTGAGCGCAATCTCTCTCAACGATAGAGTCCAGTTCATCAATGTGCTCTTCAACGGTGACCCTGGTCTTTTCCAGCAGGCAAGAGCGCAGCTCAATGCGATGGAGACTCTTGATCAGGCAGTAGAATATGTCACGTCTACATATAACTGGGACATGGGGTCGCAGGTCGTATACCGTTTCATGATGGCTGTCCGCAGAAAGGTAAAGTAAACTATGGCAGGTATATTATATATAGTGCCGACACCGGTAGGTAATCTTGAGGATATGACTTTCAGGGCTATCAGAGTCTTGAAAGAGGCAGACCTTATTCTTGCAGAGGATACAAGGACAAGTTCTGTGCTTTTGAAACATTACGAGATAAAGGGACGTCTGGAGTCTCACCATAAATTCAACGAGCATAAGACCGCCTCGATGATTAAGGAGCGTATCCTCTCAGGTCTTAATGTCGCGCTTATCAGTGATGCCGGTACTCCGGGCATTTCCGATCCGGGTTTCCTTCTTGTCCGCACATGTGTGCAGGAAGGTATAGAGGTGCAGACATTGCCGGGAGCAACAGCTTTCGTCCCGGCTCTTGTATCATCAGGATATCCTTGTGACAGATTCTGCTTTGAGGGCTTCCTTCCGCAGAAGAAGGGCCGTCAGACCAGATTGATGGAGTTGGCTGAAGAACAGCGCACGATGATCTTCTATGAATCGCCATACCGTCTGGTAAAGACATTGGAGCAGTTTGCGGAATTCTTCGGTGCTGAACGCGAATGTTCGGTCGCTCGTGAGATATCAAAGAAGTTCGAGGAGCATAAGAGGGGAGCGTTGGCAGAGGTAGCAGCATGGTATCGTGAACATGAACCGAAGGGTGAAATCGTGATCATAGTGGCTGGCGCTCCTGAGAAAAAGAAGGAGAAGAAGTCTTACAAGGACCGCGATGAAGATTAAAAAAGAGAAAAGATTTAAAGAAAAAGAAAAAACTTTAAAATAAAGAAAAACTTTTGGGCCTGAGACGTAGGAATTCTTTGAATCCGTGTCGCAGGCCTTTAATTTTGACTGCATGAAGGATAAGGAAAAAGAAAGGGGAGGGCTTCAGCAGTCTTTTCTGACGGGTGTCATAGCGCTCGTCTTTTTACTTGTAGGATACCAGACTGCATTGATGATACATAGGGCGGCTGTTGTCAAAATTGCAGCAAATCGTGATGAACCGGATACTGTCTTCGTATTTGTTGAGCCGGAAGGAATGCCTCAGGGATCATATACAGAACATAGGGACTCCGTCGGGCGTAAACCGTCGGGGACTGTCCGTAGAAATTCCCATCATTCATCGCGGGCGCAAGCTGTAAGAAGAAACGCCCCATATCCCGCTCCAGAGTCGTTCCTCTTTGATCCGAATACAGCAACGGTTGAAGACTTCTGCAGGTTAGGCTTCACCATCAAGCAGGCAGAGGCTATCGATGCGTATCGTAAGAAAGGAGGACGATTCCGCAGGAAGTCCGACTTCGCCAAGTCGTATGTCGTGTCAGATAGTACCTACCGACGTTTGGAAAATTATATCGATATCCCGCTTCTTGATCTTAACGCAGCCGATTCGGCTGCTCTGGACGACCTTCCCGGCATAGGAGGATGGTATGCTGTAAAGATAATCGAGTATAGAAATAGTCTGGGAGGTTACTCGGCCAAGGAGCAGCTCATGGAAATCTATCGCTTTGATCAGCAGAAATATGATGCCTTGGCAGACCTTGTGACTGTCAGTGAGCCATATGTATATCCATTATGGACCTTACCGGCCGACTCACTGCAAAAACATCCGTATATCCGCAATTATGAAATAGCACGCGCCATAGTCATGTTCCGTGAACATAACCCACCTGACTCCTGGACCGTAAATGACCTCCGCACTGCTGGCATAATCTCACCAGAGTCCGCCCGCCGCATGGCAGTGTGCGTCCAGCCCCAAAAAATAATTCGTAATTAATTATAATTTATCTATTTTTGTTATGCCTAAAATTTTTGAATATTTTGGATTTGTTTTCTTTTTCTACTCTAATGAACATGAACCGATTCATGTTCATGTGTTGAGAGGAGAGTGTCAGTCAATTTTCGAGTTGAAACTTGAAGAAGGAGTGTTGAGGGAAACTGTCATGAGGAATGCAAAGGGGTATCCCCCGTTGCCTAATAAAGAAGCTTCAGTTGCGGCACAGTTTATTAGAACGTACTATCAACAGATTATTCAGAAATGGGTGGATTATTTTGTGATGAAGAAGCAGATCAATTGCACTGAAATCAAGACTAGATTATGAACGATATGTTAAGGGTTGTTTCGGCTGAATATATAGGTGGATTGTCGTTGAGGTTGACGTTCTCGGATGGTTTTGTGCGCATATTGGATTTTACCGAATATATGTTAGCACACCCACATCCGCAGCATGATCCATATCTGAACCCGAATAGATTCCGTGAATACTATATTGATGGTGGAAATCTTGTTTGGGGTGAGGACTGGGACATGATCTTTCCCGTGGAAGACTTGTATAATGGGAATTTAGAGGTTCAGGACTAATGAAGTAGATAAAAGAAGCCGACCTGTTTGGGGTCGGCTTCTACTACTTTAAGCTATCTATGTTAGTTGGCTTTTGTCAAGGTGACTTTCATCGTATTGAAGTCGATTCTTACAACATAGTTTCCGCTTTCTGTGTATCCGAGATTGAACGGAGTCACCTGGTTGTCGCCTGTCGCGTCCTTCAGGCCGATCCTGATGTCGTCATGGGTGGAGTCGCTGTACATGCAGTGCTCGCTGCCCCAATCCTCGATACCCTTGTAGATCTTGAATCCTCTTGCATAGGAAGAGTCACCAACATTGAGGTTTATGGTTGCCTCATATACGTTCTCAGCAATGCTTGGAACAGGAATCCAGTCAACCCAGTCGGTATAATCTGCGAATGCTGCTCCGTAAAGGTATGCATAAGTCACTTCAGGCTCTGGTTCTGGAGTTGGTGTACCACCTGCTGGAGTCAGAGTGAGGGTCATTGTAGTGAAGTCAACAAGGATTGTATAAACACCTGACTGGAAACCTGCGAGCGCTGGATAGAACTGAGGAGCATCAGGGTAAGAAGCAAGCTCCCATCCACGATAGTCTGTATGTTCCCAATCTTCCTTAGGGCCCCACTGACCGCTCCAGTCTGCATTTTCAAAGAATTTGATACCATGTCCCTTAGGGTCGTCCGGACCATTGTCGAGATTCATCTGGACGTTCTCCTTCTGGAATTTACCGTCAGCTATCATGTCAAGCTGCTCAAGCACCCATCCGTTGAAACCGCCACTCATGTAGAGAGTTGCAGGGTACTGGGACTCGACTACAGGGTCAGCCTCAGTAAGGGTGAGAGTAACCTTCATGGTATTGAGGTCGAGACGTACAGTATACTTGCCATCCTTGAAATCAGGGTCAGAATCCTTAGGAACGAATCTGATGTCTTCGCCGCTCACTGCTGCCTTTACAGTCCAGTAATCGCCTGCAGCATCATCTCTCTGATACTCGGTCCAGTCTTCGTTATCGAACTTGAATGAACTGTTCTTGTAGATATGGATATTGTGGCCCTCGAAGATGTTCTTCTCGATCTCGCTGAGTTTCAGCTCATCAACCATCTCCCAGTTCTTGTCAAGTCCTTCTCCGAATACGTAGAAAGGCTTGCTTGGCTCGAATACGTCAGCGGTCTTTGTCAAAGTAAGCTTGAGCGTATTGAGGTCAACCTTGATTGTGTAGACACCGCTTGTGTATTCATACTGAAGAGGGTAGAACTGTGAGTCACCGTCGTTCTCGGAAGCGAACACCTTGATGTCTCCGAAAGCTGCACCTTCAGTGTTGTCCTGGCCATAGAATGGATATGGTTCTTCAGACACGAAGAACTTGAATCCCTTTCCGTCTTCAGGCTTTCCGAACAGGAGAGTCACATCAGATGCCTCATAGACACCATTCGCACCCTTTGCCATGACAGTTGCCGTGTCCCATCCGCCAGGACATGCACCGCCCTTCATGTAAAGAGCCTCGGGGAAAACAACCTCAGCTGCTGGAAGACCTGCTGTGAATGCCTTCTGGGCAGATGTCTTGGTTTCATTGCCGGCAGTAGCGGTCACGATGGCAATCATGTCTACTGTACCGCCGCTCTGACATCCCATATCATTGAGGAGATTTGTGTATTCATCTCCTTCGATCTTGTGTGAAAGGCCTTCAGTCTCGAATGGAACTCCTGCATCAAACAGATCGCTTCCCGCCTTTCCTACATAGAGTGTGTAGTCGACGTCAAGCTTCGAGTTCTCGATTGTACCTGATGTCCATGTGAATGAAATGGAACCTTCACTGGCTGTAGCCGTCAGCTCAGGAGCGCTGAGCACGTCAGTTGTCGGGGTGTTACCCTGCTGGTCGTCTACCGGATCCTGAGGGGTACATCCGGCTGCCGTTGCAACTATTGCTGCGGCAGCGAATAATTTGAAAAATCTTTTCATGACAAAATCGGTTTTCACAAATATAAAATAGAAAAGCATTGGTTGTCCGTATTCGTCATGATGGTATCAAATGTTGATTAGATAGTATTATTGTGCGTTGCTTCCGTTCGTAATTTGCTCATATTCTGTATAAAATGTAATAAGAGTGGTATTATCTAATACAATAGTGATACTATCAAATCTATTCCATGCTTTATGTCAATGTAATTCATAATTTTGTTAGGACTAGACTGACCACAAACTATGACAAGCTACAATGTAATCATGGAGTCCCCACCTCTTTCGCGAGATGACCTGTTTGTCATATTCGAAAGATGGAAGACCGGTTTCGATTTCCCGGTACATGCTCACCCGGAATATGAAATCAATTTCATAGCAGGCGCAGAGGGTGCCGTGAGGGTTGTCGGCGACAGTGTGGAGGAGATATCCGATATGGAACTCGTGCTGATTACCGGAAGCAACCTTTATCATACCTGGAAAAACGGAAACATCAAGGAGGGTGCGGGCATATATGAAGTAACCATACAGTTCTCACCGGATCTACTGATGTATGGCGGACTTCTGGACAAGACTCATTTCGCCTTTATCAGAAAGATGTTCCAGGAAGGCCATAACGGGATTGCATTTTCAGAGCAGGTCGTGCGCAAATGCGGGGCCATCATCCAGCAGATGCTTGCCGAGAAGGACCGCTTTGATTCGTTTCTGCACTTCCTTTCCATGCTGAATGTCATGGCTCATGACAGCGACTACAGAGTGCTGGCCAATCCGAAGTTCAGCTCATTCCACGATACGTTCGATAGCAGGACCCTGAACGAACTGATGGAGTTCCTCAATAAGAATTACCACAGGAAAATCACCCTGGAGGAGGCTGCGGCGGTTGTGAACATGAGTGTCCCGTCTTTTGTCAGGTTCATACGCGCAAGGACAGGCTTCAGTTTCGTGAACTGCCTCAATAACATCAGGGTAGGATGCGCAGCCAGGATGCTGGTGGATGAACCGTTGGAGACGATTTCCTCTATTGCGTATAGATGCGGATTCCGCAATCTTTCCAATTTCAATAGGATCTTCAAGGCAAAGAAGGGCCTGACCCCTAAGGAATTCAGAAGTTATTACAAGAAAAACTAGATAAGATATGAGAAAGCTGTTTGTTCTCCTGCTGGCGGCTGTCGCGATGGCGGGATGTGTGAAAAACGGACCATGTGATCCTCAGGCTGAGCCTCGGGTCAGAGACCTGTATGCCAGGTTGGAGCGCTTGAAGGACAAGGGAGTGATGATCGGACATCAGGACGACCTGATGTACGGCCATGCTTGGGAATACGAGAAAGGCAGATCCGACATCAAGGAGGTCTGCGGATCTTACCCGGCTGTCATGGGTTGGGATCTCGGAGGTCTGGAAATGGATGACACCTGCAATCTGGATGGAGTGCCGTTTAACAAGATGAGGGAAGCGGTGGTCTTCGCGGACTCGATGGGCTGCGTGATCACATTCTCTTGGCATATGCGCAATCCTGTTACAGGAGGCTCTTCATGGGACCTCACGGGAGGAAATGTCGTAAGGGAAGTGCTGCCGGGAGGAAGCTGTCACGAATTGTACAAGGAGTGGACAGACAAATGCATCGCTTTCCTGAAGTCGCTCAAGGATGCGGACGGCAACCTCATTCCGGTCGTATACCGCCCTTACCATGAGAATACGGGAGGTGCATTCTGGTGGGGCGCACTCTCATGCGAGCCGGAGGATTATAAGAGCCTCTGGAAATGGACGGTCGAATATATGCATGCCTCGGGAGTCCATAACCTTTTATACGCATACTCAACAGACATATTCTGGAGCGAGGAACAGTATATGCTCCGTTACCCGGGAGACGAGTGGGTCGACATCATGGGCTGGGACGCGTACCACAGGCCTCAGGAATGGGATTTCCTTAAGGGAATGGCCGATATGGCAAAGACCGTCAGTACCCTTGCGGAAAGACATCATAAGCTTGCTGCCTTTACTGAAACGGGACTGGAGTCAGTTTATATGAATGATTGGTGGACCAGCTATCTTCTCCCGTCAGTGAGAGGTTATGGCCTGAGCTGGGTGCTTGTCTGGAGAAATTCTCAGAATATGGAGAGCCACTTCTTTGCACCATACAGCGGCCATGCTTCAGAAGACGACTTCAGAAAGATGGTCGATGAAGAAGATATTTTAACTGTCGACGATATAAAATAATATTCGTTATGAGAAGAATCTGTTTTTCTCTGATGCCACTCCTGATGCTCCTGTGTGGCTGCAAGGAGGATGTGTATAACCCATATCCACCGGTTGAACCGGAACCGGTGACTTATACGGATCCGAACATGACTGAGCAGACAAGGAATCTGCTGGAGAATATGAGCAGGCTTTCGAATGAGGGCAAGACCATGTTCGGTCATCAGTGTTCGACCCTTTATGGAATAGGATGGTCGGCAGAAGCGGGACGCTCGGACATAAAGGACATATGCGGAGATTACCCGGCTGTCGTGGGGTGGGATCTTGCCGAGATAGAGCTTGGTCACGATGTCAACATCGACGGCGACAGTTTTGCCGCAATCAGGGAGCTCATAAAGGAGTCGTATGCCAGAGGAGGCATCACTACGCTAAGCTGGCATGCCACAAATCCAGTCACTGACGGTACATCCTGGGATGTTACAGAGGCTGTGTATAGAATCATTCCTGGAGGAGACCTCAATACCAAGTTCTGCGGCTATCTTGACAAGGTTGCGGAGTTCATCGGCAGCCTGAAGGTGGGAAATGAGATGGTTCCTGTCCTCTTCCGTCCGTGGCATGAGCATTCCGGCAGCGGCTTCTGGTGGGGTAACGGCAACTGTACGCCGGAGCAGTTTGTCGCACTCTGGAAATTTACCGTAGAGTATCTCAGGGATACTAAAGGGCTGCATAACATCCTGTATGTGTTCAGTACCGATATCGTTTCGTCGCAGAGTGCATATCTGAATTTCTGGCCAGGAAGCGAGTGGGTGGATGTGTTGGGAATAGATGCTTATGAAAGACCGGGCTGGACCTTACCGGAAAACGGCATCAGGCTGATGCGTCTGCTCAACCATATCTCTTATCAGAAGAACAAGCCTTTTGCGTTCACCGAGACTGGTCTGGAGTGCAATGACAGTCAGCCTCAGTGGTGGACGAATAATCTTGCGGCTTCGTTTGCAGGACTGGCTCCGGCTTATGTACTCGTGTGGAGGAATCAGTCGCTGAATCATTATTACGGTCCGTATCCGGGCTGTGTCTCGGAGGATGATTTCAAGAACTTTGTCGGTGCCGACAACATTCTGTTGGAGAGCGAAATAACAGGAATATATGAATAAGGTACCGTTTATATTGCTGGTTTTTATGGCCTTGGGATGTTCCCGTGTGGATGAGGTGAGGGAATATATCTCGTCTTCATGGGACAGTACCGTCCGATACAATCCGGAGGATGACGGTACGCTGCTTGGTCTGCCGTCCAGATATACTGTCCCATGTCCGGAAGGCACTTTCCAGGAAATGTACTACTGGGATACCTTCTTTACCAATGAAGGGCTTCTGAAGGACGGCAGGACGGATCTGGCTTTGGGTAACGTAGAGAATGTCATGTATCTGGTCGAAAAGCATGGATACATGCCTAATGGCAGCAGGACATGGTATCTCAACCGCTCGCAGCCTCCATATCTTGCATGGATGGTGGAGTCTGTCTTTGAAGCAACCCATGATACACTCTGGCTTTCACGTGCCTATGACGTTATAGATAAGGAGTATTCGTTCTGGGTTACTGAAAGGATTACCCCGGTGGGATTGTCTTCATATTCATCTTCTGCTGATGATGCTTTGGCAGAGGAATTCGTCCAGACGGCCTCGCAGAGGCTCAGACATGATTTTCCATCAGAATGCTCTACCCATGAGGAGTTGTTGCGCATGGGCAGACATTTCGCAGCTGAAGCTGAGTCGGGATGGGATTTCAATCCTCGTTTCCTCAGACGCTGTGAGGACTTCTGTCCTGTGGACCTGAATGCAAATCTCTACCATTATGAGAGGCTGATGGAAAGGTTTTCCGAGACCCTTGGCAAAGGTGATGAGCATATATGGGCTTCGCGTGCAAGTCACAGAAAACAGCTCATGGAGGAATTCATGAAGGGTGCCGACGGCTTCTTCTATGATTATGACTACGTTTCGGGTCAGAGGAGTCCTGTGGTTTCTGCTGCAGTATTCAACCTGCTTGCGGCCGGAGCGCTTGACGCATCGGATGCGGAGCACGTAGCCCAGGCTGCGCTGGCCCAGCTGGAGTGCAGGCATGGGCTGGCGATGTGCGCAAAAGGGGAGTACGGGCATGACTATCAGTGGAGCTGGCCATATGGCTGGGCTCCGGGAGCATATATGGCTGTGCGTGGCCTTGAAAACTATGGGTATCACTCTGATGCCGCACGTCTCGCTGAAAAATATGTAGGTTCCATCTGCCGCATATACAGCCGCACAGGCACATTGTGGGAGAAATATGATGTGACCGATATCTTCGCAAACGTGGATGCGGAGTATGAGACTCCTCAGATGTTGGGATGGAGTGCGGGCACATGGTTGTATCTTGTTGATTATCTTGAAAAGCAAAAACTATGAGAAGGCTGATTGCTATTACCTTGTCTCTTGTTGCCTTGCTGTCATCAGCGGTGACGGTTTCGGCGCAGCGAAGTGTCTCAGGAACAGTGGTTTCCGGTCAGGAACCTGTGATAGGAGCACTTGTGTATTTACAGGGGACACAGTCCGGTACAGTTACCGATGCCGACGGACATTTTGTCATTACGGCATCTGACGGCGCGGTCCTTTGTGTGGAATGTCTCGGCTACAAGACACGAAAAGTGACTGTGGAAAAGGACATCATGGATTATTATATCGAGCTGGAGGTTGACAGTCAGATGCTCGAAGATGTTGTCGTGGTCGGCTACGGCAGCATGAAGAAGAGTGACCTGACCGGTTCCGTCGCTTCCGTGAAGATGGATGCGCTGCAGGACAGGAGCAGCAATTCCGTCGAAGGACTTCTTCAGGGAAGGGCTGCCGGACTTCAGGTGCTCAACACCTCGCAGGATCCGGGCGCCGGTTCCATCATACGCATCCGCGGAAACAGTTCCCTTAACGGTTCTAATACCCCTCTTATCGTAGTGGACGGATTCCCTCTCGGCGAGGCAGGTAATCTGTCGCAGATCAATCCAGCAGACATCGCTTCGATTGAGATATTGAAGGATGCTTCGGCAGCGGCCATCTACGGTTCGCGTGGTGCCAACGGCGTTATCCTTGTCCAAACCAAGAGGGCGGAGAAAGGCAAGACCAGCGTCAGCGTGAAGCATCAGACCACAGTCGGTCATTTCACCGAGCCGCTCAATATATGGAGAGACCCTCTTCTAATGGCCCAGATCTCGAATGAGGAGCTGGTGAATGCCGGTCTTTCGCCAATATATATCGGAGCATACTCCAACGGTGTTTACTATCCATCGCTGCTTGAGATCGAAGAAGGAAAATGGAGCAACACAGACTGGTCTAAGGTGGCTCTCCGTACCCCGGTAGTCAACAATACGTCGGCTTCTGTGGCATATTCGACCGACAAGGTCGCCATGAACCTCAGTCTCAACTATTTCGACGATCAGGGAGTCTACATCAAGGACAGCTTCAACAAGACCAATGTAAACTTCAATTCGGTATATCACCTTTCAAAGGCCGTGACCATCCAGGCCTCGTCCATCCTGTCTTTCCATGGCAGGAATGCCAACAATACTCTGGCATACGGACGTAATCCTCTGTGGCCTGTTTATGATAAGAACGGGGAGTATTTCCTCACTTCTGAGACAGACTTCGGCCATCCTCTGGTCACTACCGACAATGTCAAGAACTATACTGACGGAAAGGATTTCATTACTTCTCTTGCTGTCGAGGCAGAACTCATCAAGGGTCTGAAACTCAGGTCTCAGCTGAATTACAGCTATCTTACAAGCATCCAGGACGTCTACTATGCTTCCAATACCTCGCAGGATGCATACGACCTCAAAGGACAGGCGCAGATGAACACCTGGTCTTCTCAGGATATCCTTTCTGAGACCTATCTCACCTATTCGGGAACGTCTGGAAAACACAATTATTCGGCGATGGTCGGACACTCCTTCGACAAGGCAAATGCCAGAGGACTTTATACGACAGCATACGGTTTCGTCAACGATTCGCTTCAGAACGAAGACATGAGCGCGGGTGATCCGGAGAAGAACTACATCTCCAACTCATATTCCGACAGCAGGATGTTGTCATTCTATGGACGTGCGAACTATGCATACGATGACAGATATCTCCTTACGGTGACCATGCGCGCCGACGGTTCTTCGAAGTTCGGCGCCCACAGCAAGTGGGGCTACTTCCCGTCTGCCGCTGTCAGCTGGAAGCTTCATAACGAAGAGTGGATGAAGGGAAATCCTGTATTTGAGGAATTCAAGCTCAGGGCCAGCTTCGGAGTATCCGGCAACCAGGGAATATCTCCATATCAGACCCTTAATCGTTTCGGAACGGAGAAGTACTGGTCTGACGGTAAGTGGCAGACTGCTGTAGGTCCGGGTTATGAGGTGGGCCGTGAAGGCGCAAATGACAGATATGTCCTTTGGGGCGGAATCTCCAACCCTGAGCTCAAGTGGGAGACCACCAATCAGTTCAATGTCGGAGCGGACATCACATTCAAGGGAAACGGACCGAGAATCACAATAGATTATTATGAGAAGTACACCACCGATCTTCTCAGGGAAAAGTTCCTCCCGCTTTCCAGCGGATATGACAAGATGTGGGTCAATGACGGAAGTATCCTCAATAGAGGATTTGAGGTAACAGTCGATGCCAATATCGTGAACAGGAGGGATTTCTCGCTGTCCGGCACTCTGATCTTCTCATTGAACAGAAACACAGTGACAGGACTCGGAAACGCAGTTTCAAGCGGCTTGAACATAGATCCTGCAACAGGAATGCAGTATGAGTTCTGCGGTTCCTCACTGGATACGTTCAGTGCGACACCTTGTATTTATGCCGTTGGTTATCCGATGTATTCGTTCTACGGCTACAGGGTGGACGGCATTATTCAGAAAGGCGAGGATCCTGGCTTCATGAGCAATGACGGCAAGGACATGCCTGGTGAGCTTAAGTATGTGGACCTTAATGGCGACTATGCTATCGATGAGCGTGACAGATGTGTCATCGGTGATCCGAATCCGGACTTTACGGCCAGCCTTAACCTCAGCATGAGATGGAAGGGCTTTGATGCTTCCATTTTCCTGAATGGAGTATATGGCAACGATATCATCTATAACGGATATACTTACGACCCGAGAGTGAAGATCAAGAGATGGACAATCGACAACCCGACCGACAAGTATCCAAGTCTGAACTCTACCAGAAGCTATCTGTTCTCGGATTACTTCATCCAGGACGGATCGTATCTGCGTATCCAAAACCTCTCTCTGGGCTATACCTTCAATTTCAAGCAGATCTTGAACAGTGTCAGGGTGTTTGCAGATGTGGATAACCTGTATACTTTCACGTCGTTTGACGGATATAATCCTGAAGTTGGAGTAGACGGCATCTATTGGGGCGGGTATCCTAAACTCATAAGATGGTCTTTGGGAGTAGATATTAATTTCTAGTGCTATGAAGATGAAGAAATATATATTGTTGATGTCGGTGGCTGCGGTTCTGATGAACTCCTGCAGCCTTGAAGAGAAGTCTTACGGTTTCTATTCGGACGACAATTTCTATAAGTCGGAGGCGGATGCGACCTCAGCCCTGCTGTATGCCTATAATGCCCTGACCTTTCTGGAGTATTCACGAGGAATATTCTATCTTGGTGACATTCCAACGGAGACCATGAGCCCGAAGACGGATGAGGCCGGCGATGTCTATCAGCTGGAAAACTGGATATGCACCAACCAGACCGAGCAACTCGAGTATTATTTCAAGTTCTGCTATATCGCCATCAACAGGGCGAATTCCGTGCTTGCAAACATCAATACTCCGGCAGTTCCCGATGAGGCAAAGAAACGTATCACAGGCGAGGCATATTTCCTAAGAGCATGGAACTATTTCAACCTTATGCGCAACTTCGGCAAGGTACCGGTGCACAAGGAGATGGTCAGCGAACTGTCGATGACCACTGCTCCGATGGCAAAGAACCTCGATGAGATATTCGACCTGATACGTAACGACTGCTGGAAGGCCATCTCGCTGCTGGAGGTGAACAAGGAGTTCGGCAGGGCCGACAAGGTCGCCGCTGAGGCTCTTCTCGCCAAGACTTATCTGACAGTAGCATCCGCTAAGGCGAATAGGGCGTATCTCTACTCTGATATGGATATCGATGTGAGTCAGATGTATGACAGCTGTGCCTTCTATGCTGGAAAGGTCATCAATGACTATAAAGCTCAGTATGACTTCGATGAGGATCTCAGGCATATCTATGACGTCAATTATCCGGACGGACCTGAACATATATTCATAATGCCTATCGAACGTTCCGGTACTCAGGAAGGTAACTACTCGAAGCTTCCTCTTATGTTCCTTCCGTCAAACAGTTCGATTCCTTTCTACATAAAGTATTCTGACGGTTCCCTGCAGAAGGCAAACGGAAACGGTTGGGGAGTTTTCCTTTGCAATGATGATTTCGTGGAGAACTCATTCAGTGCCGTAGACAAGCGCAGAACTGAACTTATCCATCGTGACATCTATGATGCGGCCGGCAATCCTATCGTGCCGAATCAGGTGAAGGGATATTATACGGCCAAGTATGTGGATCCGGACTTTATCGGTGAAAGGACAAGTGCCAGACCTTACCTTATCAGGTTCTCTGACATCGCTCTCGTATATGCTGAAGCGGCAGGTCCGGTGGAAGGTCTTCCGGTACTTAACAGGATAAGGGCAAGAGCCGGTCTTACTCCTCTTCCTGAGGGTCTTGACGAGGCTGTCTACAGACGTGAAGTAATAAAGGAAAGAGCTCTCGAGCTTGCATTTGAGGGAAACCGTCTGTATGACCTCAGGCGAACTGCAAGTGTGACGCTTACGGACATGAAGGCATTCGGACTTTCCGAAATGGAAACAGCCTTCTTCCCAATTCCGCAGAGAGAAATCGATTTGAACCCAAATTTGTAAGATATGAGACGTTATATCATAATGCTTATATTGCCGTTGCTGGCAGCAGTATCCTGCACCAAGGAAATCAATAAGGATATCCCGAGCAACGAGTGCTCCATTCTTGATATCAGGGTCTTCGGACAGCTGGGAAAACCCGAGATCGTGCGTCTGGATGAGACTTCAGGCGAGGTGACGCTGTTTATCAACAAAACTGACGACTACCCATGGAGCGCGGTAAAGGTAGAGTCCATAGCTCTGTCTGCCTATGCTGATTCGGATCTGGGACAAGATGCTGTATTGGACTTCTATAATCCTCAGAGAAAGGCTGTCATCAAGGTTACTTCACAGACAGGCAAGTCGGTCGACTGGACTGTGATACTCAAGCCGTATGAG
The DNA here is from genome assembly GCA_017631875.1 of Bacteroidales bacterium. The sequence goes on from JAGBSL010000016.1 coordinate 25,485, forward strand.
GCGTTCTATGCGGGCAAGTGGAAGGTCATCGACGCCAAGATATATGTCGACCAGAATATATCGGGATGCGGAACCGGTTCGTGGGGAACACCGATGAACGGAGCTGAGTTCGGTTTGTATTTCTCTCCGGAACTGGATAACATCATCACTATCGACATGAACTCCGAGATGGTTGACGGCAAGTTTACAGGTACCATTACCAATGATGCGGGTGCGGACGGATTGTGGGGAGAATTCAAAGGTGTCTGGCCTGGTGAGTATCCGGAAGATGCACCTCTTGACATGAATCCTCGTCTGAGACACCTTCTCCCAGCTGGACAGTCAGATTGGGTTCTGGACCTGACCACAAATGAAATGAAGATCACAAACAGGAATATCACATCTACGATGACCTTTGAAACCGATGAGTGGGGCAATATGGTCTTTGTATTCAATCTTCCGGATGCGTCCAAGGAAATCGGAGGCTCGAACTTCTATGACAACTTCTGGAGAAGCAGTTACAGGTTCACTTACATCGTGAATCCGCTTTAGAACATGAGTGCCTCTATAAAAAAGAGACTGGCTAAATTGATGTTAGCCAGTCTCTTATGATTTGTTTAACCC